>DMHI01000159.1:0-3886 GCA_003449515.1 Lysobacteraceae bacterium
GCGCGGGCGTTCTCCTTGCCCTGGCCGATGCGCTCGGAGCCGTAGCTGTACCAGGCGCCCGACTTCTCGACGAGCTTGGCGTCCACCCCCATGTCGATCAACTCGCCCTCGCGGCTGATGCCCTCGCCGTAGAGGATCTCGGTGACGATCTGCTTGAACGGCGGCGCCAGCTTGTTCTTGACGACCTTGATCTTGGTCTGGTTGCCGATGATGTCGTCGCCCTTCTTGACCGCGCCGATGCGGCGGATGTCGAGGCGCACCGAGGCGTAGAACTTGAGGGCATTGCCGCCGGTGGTCGTCTCAGGGTTCTGGCCCGGCATCATCACGCCGATCTTCATGCGCAGCTGGTTGATGAAGATCACCATCGTGTTGCTGCGCTTGATGTTGCCGGTGAGCTTGCGCAGGGCCTGGCTCATCAGACGGGCCTGCAGGCCGACCTGCATCTCGCCCATCTCGCCTTCGATTTCGGCCTTCGGCGTGAGCGCGGCGACCGAGTCGACCACCACCACGTCGACGGCGTTCGAACGCACGAGCATGTCGGCGATTTCCAGCGCCTGCTCACCGGTGTCCGGCTGGCTGACGAGCAGGTCGTCGAGCTTGACGCCGAGCTTTTGCGCGTAGATCGGGTCGAGCGCGTGTTCGGCGTCGATGAAGGCCGCGGTGCCGCCGTTCTTCTGGCATTCGGCGATGACCTGCAGGGTCAGCGTGGTCTTGCCCGAGGACTCCGGCCCGTAGATCTCGATGACGCGGCCCTTCGGCAGGCCGCCGATGCCGAGCGCGATGTCGAGCATCAGCGAGCCGGTGCCGATGACCTCGGTGGCCTCGACGTTCTTGTCGCCCATGCGCATCACCGTGCCCTTGCCGAACTGGCGTTCGATCTGGGTCAGGGCGGCAGTGAGGGCGCGCTTCTTGTTTTCGTCCATCGCGGTCATGTCGTTCTCGTCAGGTCAGAGGGTGTGATCAGGAGTGTGGCGGGGGCGTTTCGCACCGGCTGAGACAGCGGCGGAACGTGGCGTCAGGGTGTTGGAGTCGAGGGCGGCAGCGCAGCGGAAGACCGCTTGGGGCGAGGTCAGGGAAAGTCGGCCACCGGCATCCGACACCGGCGCGACGGCCCGTGGCCCCGCCGCGAAAACGCTCACCGCGACGGCCTCAGCAGACCGCAGTACAGGCCTTCGATGGCGAAGTCCTGGTCCTCGGCCACCGCGATCGGCGCGTGCTCGGGGTTGCGCGGCATCAGCCGCAGGCCGTCGCCGCCGAAGTGCAGCACCTTGACGGTGATCTCGCCGTCCACCCGCGCGATCACGACCTGGCCATGGCGGGCGTCGGCGGTGCGGCGCACCCCGATCAGGTCGCCATCGAGGATGGCCTCGTCGCGCATCGAATCGCCCTGCACGCGCAGCAGGTAGTCGGGCGTGGGATGGAACACATGGCGATCGAGCACCACGCTGGCATCGCTGCCGATGTCCGCCCCGATCGGCTGGCCGGCGGCGACACGGCCGAGCACCGGCAGGCGCACCGCATCGTCATCGGCGGCGGCGAGTGGCAGGGCCGACTGCGCCTTGGCCGGCGCCTGCCGCACGCGCAGACCGCGGGCCTTGCCCGGCAGGCGCTCGATGGCACCGGCGGCTTCGAGGGCCTCGAGGTGGTACTGCGCGGCGCGCACGCTCTTGAAGCCGAACGCGCGCGCGATCTCGGTCTGCGAGGGCGGCATGCCTTCGGCCTCGATGCGCTCGGCGAGGAACTCGAGGATGGCGGTCTGGACGTCGGAGAGCGGCATGGTGGTAGTAATACTACTAACCTCCCGCCATTGCAAGCGCCCGCCCCGCCGCCCTCAGCCGGTGCTGATCGCCAGCAGCCCCCGCAACGCCGCCGCGATGGTCTGCCGTCGCACCGCCTCGCGGTCGCCGGTGAAGTGGAAGATCTCGGCTTTCGGGTAGCCGCCGCGGCGCTTCCAGCCGATCCACACGGTGCCCACCGGCTTCTCGGCCGTGCCGCCGCCCGGGCCGGCGATGCCGGTCACGGCCACGGCGACCGATGCCGCGGAATGCACCAAGGCACCGGACACCATCTCGATCACCGTCTCGCGGCTCACCGCACCTTCCCGCTCCAGCGTCTGCGGGCGCACGCCGAGCATGGCCTGCTTGGCCTCGTAGCTGTAGGCCACCATGCCGCAGTCGAACCACGCCGAGCTGCCGGCGAGGTCGGTGAGGGTTTTGGCGATCCAGCCGCCGGTGCAGCTTTCGGCGGTGCTGACGAACAGGCGCTGGGCGATCAGCGTGTCGGCGAGTTGGCGGGCGAGCGCGGCGAGCGCGGCGTTGTCGGTAATGGCGGGCGTATCCATGCCGCTAGACTAGCCGGCCCTCGCCCACGCCGGCACCCGCACCCCGCGAATGAGCAGCGACGCCCCGCAGCACACCCCGCTGATGAAGCAGTTCTTCGCCGCCAAGGCGGAGCACCCGGATCTGCTGCTGTTCTTCCGCATGGGCGATTTCTACGAGCTGTTCTACGACGACGCCCGCAAGGCCGCGCGCCTGCTCGACATCACGCTGACGCAGCGCGGCAACTCGGCCGGCGCGCCGATCCCGATGGCCGGGGTGCCGGTGCACGCCTACGAGGGTTATCTGGCCCGCCTCGTCGCGCTGGGCGAATCGGTGGCGGTGTGCGAGCAGGTCGGCGATCCGGCGCTGGCCAAAGGCCTCGTCGAACGCAAGGTTGTCCGCATCGTCACCCCGGGCACCGTCACCGACGAGGCCTTGCTGCAGGAGCGCCGCGACACGCTGCTGATGGCGGTGGTGCGCGGTGGCGGCTCGTCGAAGGGCGGCGCGTTCGGCCTCGCCTGGGCCGATCTCGCCGGCGGCCGCTTCCTCGCCAACGAAGTGGCCGACGAGGACGCGCTCGCGGCAGAACTCGCGCGGCTGGAGCCCGCCGAGGTGCTGGTGCCCGACGAGGACGGCTGGACCGCTGCGGTGACGCAGCGCCAGGGTGCCCGCCGTCGTGCGCCGTGGCTGTTCGATGCCGACAGCGCGCGGCGCTCGCTGCTGCGCTTTTTCGGCCTGCACGACCTGTCGTCCTTCGGGCTCGAAGGCCGGCCGCTGGCGACCGCCGCTGCGGGTGCCCTGCTCGGCTACGTCGAGGAGACGCAGAAGCAGCAGCTGCCGCATCTGTCCGGGATTTCCGTCGAGCCCGCCGAAGACGCCATCGCGCTGAATGCGGCCACGCGCCGGCATCTGGAAATCGACACGCGCGTCGACGGCAACGTCGCGCACACGCTGCTCGGTGTGATCGACAGCACGATCACGCCGATGGGCGGCCGACTGCTGCGGCGCTGGCTGCATCGTCCGTTGCGCCAGCAGGGCGTCGTCGCCGAGCGCCACCACGCGGTGCGCAGCCTGCTCGAATCGCGCGCCTTCGAGGCCGCGCGCGAGGCGCTGCGCCGCGTCGGCGACCTCGAACGCATCCTCTCGCGCGTGGCCCTGCGCTCGGCGCGTCCTCGCGACCTCTCGACGCTGCGCGACGGCTTGGCGCTCTTCCCCGTCTTGCGCGAGGCGCTGGCGCCGCTGGATTCCCCGCGTCTCGCCGCCCTGCTCGCCCGCCTCGGCGAGCACGCGGGCACCGCGGATTGGCTGCAGAAGGCCGTCGCGCCGCAGCCGCCGCTCAAACTCGTGGATGGCGGCGTGATCGCCGAAGGCTTCGACGCCGAGCTCGACGAGCTGCGCGTGCTGTCGACCAATGCCGACCAGTTCCTGCTCGATCTCGAGGCCCGCGAACGCGCCGCCACCGGCATCGCCACGCTGAAGGTCGGCTACAACCGCGTCCACGGCTTCTACATCGAGATCAGCAAGGGGCAAGCCGGCAAGGCGCCGCTGCACTACAGCCGTCGGCAGAC
>DMHI01000159.1:4298-4681 GCA_003449515.1 Lysobacteraceae bacterium
GCGCTGTCGCGCGAGAAGCAGCTCTGGGAAGACCTGCTCGACGGGCTGAATCTTGTGCTGAATCCGCTGAAGGCCGCAGCCGAGGCGGTGGCCGAAATCGACGTGCTGGCCGCCTTCGCCGAGCGCGCGCTGGCGCTGGACTGGGCCGAGCCGCAGCTCGTCAGCGAGCCCGGCATCACCATCGAACGCGGCCGTCATCCGGTGGTCGAAGCCGTGCGCGAAGCACCCTTCGAGCCGAACGACCTCGTGCTGTCGCCGGCGCGGCGGATGCTGGTGATCACCGGCCCGAACATGGGCGGCAAGAGCACCTACATGCGGCAGGCGGCGCTGATCGTGCTGCTCGCCTACGCCGGCAGCTTCGTGCCGGCCTCGCGCTGCGTGCT
>DMHI01000129.1 GCA_003449515.1 Lysobacteraceae bacterium
ATCCTCGACGCCGACAAGGAGGGCTTCCTGCGCGCCGAACGCAGCCTGATCCAGACCATCGGTCGCGCGGCGCGCAACATGCGCGGCAAGGCCATCCTCTACGCCGACAAGATCACGCCCTCGATGCGCGCCGCGATGGACGAGACCGCGCGCCGCCGCGAGAAGCAGGAGGCCTACAACCGCGAGCACGGCATCGAGCCGACATCCATCCGCAAGGAGATCCGCGACATCATGGAAGGTGCGCGCGCCGAGGCCGACGCGCCGAAGGCCCGCGGCCGCGGCAAGGGCAGGGCGACCGCGCCGGGCGCGGCGTTGGCGGTGGCGGTGGCGGAAGAGGCCGCGGGCTACCTCGATCCGGAAATCGCCGCCAAGCGCATCGCCGAGCTCGAGACGCGCATGTTCAAGCACGCGCGGGACCTCGAGTTCGAGCAGGCGGCCGAGGTGCGCGACCAGATCCACAAGCTGAAGGCGCGGATGGTCGGCACCTGACGTCGGCCCATGCGGCAGCGCCCCTGCAGTTGCGCCAGTGCGTGGCGTTGCGGTCCACCGCGGCGGCAACTTGCCCGGACCACGCCGTCCGGGTATAGTCCACGACCTCGCCGGGCTCAAGCGGCTCGCGACGGGCGGTTAGCTCAGCGGTAGAGCACTACCTTGACATGGTAGGGGTCACAGGTTCGAACCCTGTACCGCCCACCACAACATGTCGACCTTCAGAGACGTAGTTCGAACGAACACGATCACCATGACGCGCAACGGACTCCATCGCTGAATCCTCGCGCCGTCTCTCTGGAACCATGAAAGGGCGCGCATGCGCCCTTTTTCTTTTCGAGTTCTCGAATCCCATGATCGCCATCACGCTCCCCGACGGTTCCCGGCGCCAGGTCGAACCCGGCAGCACGGTTGCCGACCTCGCCGCCGGCATCGGTGCCGGCCTCGCCAAGGCCGCATTGGCCGGCAAGGTCGACGGCAAGCTCGTCGACTTGAGCTTCCCGTTCAACGCCGACGCCACGCTCGAGATCGTCACCGAGAAGCACGCCGATGCGCTCGACGTGCTGCGACATTCCACCGCGCATCTGCTCGCGCAGGCTGTGCAGCGCCTGTACCCCGGCGCGCAGGTCACGATCGGCCCGGTCATCGACAACGGCTTCTACTACGACTTCGCCTACGAGCGGCCGTTCACCCCGGACGACCTGCCGCGCATCGAAGCGGAAATGCAGAAAATCGTCGCCGAGCAGCTGCCGGTGGCGCGCTCGCTGAAGTCGCGCGACGAGGCCGTGGCCTTCTTCAAGGGCCTGGGCGAGCACTACAAGGCGGAGATCGTCGAGTCGATCCCGGCGAATGAAGACCTCTCGCTGTACTCGCAGGGCGAGTTCACCGACCTCTGCCGCGGCCCGCATGTGCCGAACACCGGCAAGCTGCGCGCGTTCAAGCTGATGAAGGTGGCCGGTGCCTACTGGCGCGGCGATTCGAGCAACCAGATGCTCTCGCGCATCTACGGCACGTCGTGGCTCAACGACAAGGACCTCAAGGCCTATCTCACCCAGATCGAGGAAGCCGAGAAGCGCGACCACCGCAAGATCGGCAGGGCGCAGAGCCTGTTCCATGTGCAGGAGGAGGGCCCGGGCCTGGTGTTCTGGCATCCGAAGGGCTGGCGTCTGTGGCAGGTGGTCGAGCAGCACATGCGCCGCGTCTACCGCGATTCCGGCTACCAGGAAGTGCGCTGCCCGCAGGTGCTCGATGTGTCGCTGTGGAAGAAGTCGGGCCACTGGGACAACTACCAGAACAACATGTTCTTCACCGAGTCGGAGAAGCGCACCTATGCGCTGAAACCGATGAACTGCCCCGGCCACGTGCAGGTGTTCAACCAGGGCCTGCACAGCTACCGCGACCTGCCGATCCGCTACGGCGAGTTCGGCGCCTGTCACCGCAACGAGCCCTCCGGCGCGCTGCACGGCATCATGCGCGTGCGCGGCTTCACCCAGGACGATGGCCACATCTTTTGCACGGAAGATCAGGTCGAAGCGGAAGTGACCGCCTTCCATCAGCAGGCGATGAAGGTCTACTCGGATTTCGGCTTCAGCGAGATCGCGATGAAGATCGCGCTGCGCCCGGAGTCGCGCCTTGGCGACGACGCCACCTGGGACAAGGCCGAAAACGCCCTGCGCGCGGCCCTGCGCGCCGCCGGCGTCGAGTGGGAGGAGCTGCCCGGCGAGGGCGCCTTCTACGGCCCGAAGATCGAGTACCACATGCGCGATTCGATCGGCCGCGGCTGGCAGGTCGGCACCATGCAGGTCGATTTCATGATGCCGCAGCGCCTCGGCGCCGAGTACGTCGACGAGTCCTCGACCAAGCGGCACCCCGTGATGCTGCACCGGGCCATCGTCGGCTCGATGGAGCGCTTCATCGGCATCCTGATCGAGAACCACGCCGGCGCCTTTCCGGCCTGGCTGTCGCCGGTGCAGGCGGTTGTGATGAACATCACCGATGCGCAGGCCGAGTACGTGGCCGAGGTGCGGAAAACCCTTATGAATCAAGGCTTCCGGGT
>DMHI01000183.1:0-145 GCA_003449515.1 Lysobacteraceae bacterium
CGACGTGTACGCCGGCACCGGCTTCGGCGCGTGGTGGCGCAGCCACCGCCGCAGCGCCGCCGACGCCGTCGCCCGCCTGTGCGCCGCGCCGCTGGCGAGTGCCGCCACGCTCGCGGTGTTCGCGCTGGCCCTGCTGCTGCCGCTG
>DMHI01000183.1:488-1736 GCA_003449515.1 Lysobacteraceae bacterium
GCTGCTCGCCGTGCTGCTGGGCAATGCGATGCGCTTCGCCGACTCGCTCGGCGGTGCGCGCGAGCTCAGCGTCTTCCTCGAAATCAGCGGTGATGCCGCCGCCGATGCGGCAGCGGCACGACGGATCGCCGATGCCCTGGCGCGGCGCAACGACGTGGCCGCGGTGACCTTGCGCACGCCCGACGAGGGCCTGGCCGAGTTCAAGCGCATGAGCGATCTCGCCGGCGCGCTCGACCTGCTCGACGGCAACCCGCTGCCCTGGGTGCTGCTGGTGTCGCCGGCGGGCGCGGCGGCCGCCAATCCGGCCGCGCTGGCGGCGGCATTGCAGGCCGAGCCGGGCGTGGAGAGCGTGCAGTACGACGCCGCCTGGCGCGAACGCCTCGAGGCCTGGCTGGCGCTGGCGCGGCGGGCGGCCGCGCTGCTGGCACTGCTGCTGGCGGCTGGTGCCCTGCTGGTGGTGGGCAATACCGTGCGCCTCGATCTTGCCGGCCGTCGCGACGAGATCGCGCTGCTGCAGTTGCTCGGTGCCGACGATGCCGATATCCGCCGGCCGATGCTGCATTTCGGGGTATTGCTGGGCCTGCTGGCCGGTGCGCTCGCGCTGGTTCTTGCCGCGGTGGCCGGGCTGGCGCTGGCCGTGCCGCTGGCCGCGCTCTCCGCCACCTACGCGGGTGGGCTGGTGCCCGTCGGTCCGGGCGTGGCCGGTGCGCTGGCGGTGCTGGGTACGGGTGGCGCACTCGGCTGGCTTGGCGCGCGGATGGCGGCGGGCCATTATCTACGGACCTCGCGCTTGGCCCCCTGATGAGCACTCCCGCGTTCCGCACCTTCGATAGCCCGTCGCCGCGCATCCTTGTTGTCGACGGTTCGAAGGTTGTGCGACGGATGATCGAGGGCGTGCTGCGACAGCAGTTGCCGCAGGCCGAGGTGATCCTCTGCGACAGCGGTGCCGATGCCCAGCGCGCCTTGCAGGGCGGCGCGGTCAATCTCGTCACCACCGCGCTGCGCCTGCCCGACATGGACGGGCTGGAACTGGCGCGCTACCTCAGAGAGCACACGCCGCAGGCCTACATCCCGATCATCGTCGTCTCCGGCGACGTGCAGGATCGGCTCGAGACGCGTTCGATCACCGATGACGTCACCGACTACTTCGACAAGTCGCTGGGTTTCACCGCGCTGGCCGCCTTCATCAAGGGCTATGTGGCCCCGGAAGGCGCGCCCGGCGGCGAAGTGCTGTACGTCGAGGACAGC
>DMHI01000183.1:2168-3710 GCA_003449515.1 Lysobacteraceae bacterium
GCGCTGGCGCAGGGCCGCGTACCCGGCGTCGATGTGGTGCTCACCGACGTGTACCTCAAGGGCGAACTCACCGGCAAGGACCTGGTGAAGGCGATCCGCAACGATTTCGGCTATCCGAAAGGACAGCTCCCGGTGCTGGTGATGACCGGCGACGCCAACCCGGCCAACCAGACCGAGCTGTTGCGCGCCGGCGCCAACGATCTCGTGCTCAAGCCGATCGAGGAGCGTCTGCTGGTCACCAAGCTGCTGTTCCAACTGCGTGTCGGCCGGATGCTGCGCGAGCGCCACGCGCAGGCCTGAGCGCCGGTTCCGTGCCATGCCGATCCACCTGCACCCGAGCTGGGCGGCGCGCGTCGGCGCCCATCTCGAAGGCGCGGACATGCAGGCGCTGGCCGCCTTCCTGCGCGCGGAGAAGGCCGCGGGCAAACGCATCCACCCGCCGGGGCGGCAGATGTTCGCCGCCCTCGACGCCACGCCCTTCGACGATGTGCGTGTGGTCATCCTCGGGCAGGATCCGTACCACGGCCCGGGCCAGGCGCATGGCCTCAGTTTTTCCGTGCCGCCCGGCGTGGCGGTGCCGCCCTCGCTGCAGAACATCTTCAAGGAGATCGAGCGCGATCTCGGCCTGCCCGTGCCGCGTCACGGCCATCTCATGCACTGGGCCGAGCAGGGCGTGCTGCTGCTCAACGCCGTGCTCAGCGTCGAGGAGGGCCAAGCCGGCAGCCACGCCGGCCGTGGCTGGGAGGGCTTCACCGACGCGGTGATCGCGGCGCTGTCGCGCGAGCGCGAGGGCCTCGTGTTCCTGCTCTGGGGCAGCTACGCGCAGAAGAAGGGCGCGGTGATCGACCGCCAGCGCCACTGCGTGCTGCAGGCACCGCACCCGTCGCCGCTGTCGGCGCACCGCGGCTTTCTCGGCTGCGGTCACTTCGGCAAGGCCAACCGCTGGCTGCGGGGCCGCGGCCTGGCGCCGATCGACTGGGCGCTGCCGGCCTGTCTCTCGCATGAATGAGATTCGGTGCCGGTATTCCCGTGCTGGAACACAGTGGAACTCCCGGCGGATTTAGCACTCGTAACACGAGAGTGCTAAATTGCCCGCCTTCCCCCCCCGGAGGGACTGCGAATGACCACCGCCCTGACCACCGCCAACTACCCCGTCCCCAGCGCGCTCGGCTCGCTGGAGGCCTATGTGGCGGCGGTCCACCAGATCCCCGTGCTCAGCGTCGAGGACGAGCAGGCGCTGGCCCGTCGCCTCCGCGACGACGGCGACCTCGAGGCCGCCAAGGCCCTCGTGGTCTCGCACCTGCGCTTCGTCGTCCACGTGGCCCGCGGCTACCAGGGCTATGGCCTCGGCGTCGGCGACCTCGTGCAGGAGGGCAACATCGGCCTGATGAAGGCGGTGAAGCGTTTCGACCCCGATCAGGGTGTGCGCCTCGTCAGCTTCGCCGTGCACTGGATCCGCGCCGAGATCCACGAGTTCATCCTGAAGAACTGGCGCATCGTCAAGGTGGCCACCACCAAGGCGCAGCGCAAGCTGTTCTTCAA
>DMHI01000183.1:4126-5411 GCA_003449515.1 Lysobacteraceae bacterium
CTCAAGGTCTCCGAGCGCGAAGTGCTGGAGATGGAGTCGCGCCTGTCGGGCCGCGACATCGGCTTCGACGCACCCGCCGGCGAGGACGACGAGCACGCGCCGCCGGCGCCGATCGCCTGGCTCGAGCAGGTCGATGCCGATCCGGCCGCGCTGTTCGAGCGCGAGAACCACGAGGAAAAGCAGCTCGATGCGCTGGGCGAGGGCCTCGAGGGCCTCGACGACCGCTCGCGCGCCATCCTGCAGCGCCGCTTCCTCGCCGAAGAGAAGGCCACCCTGCAGGACCTCGCCGCCGAGTACGGCGTGTCGGCCGAGCGTGTGCGCCAGATCGAAGCCAACGCGCTGAAGAAGCTGCGCAATGCCTTGCTGGCCTGAGTCCGCCTGCTAGCATCCCGAGGCTGCCCACCCCCGAGGATCGACCCGATGAGCACCCCGTTTCCGCCGCCGCCGGCCGCCGGCAAACCCGCCCGGAAGATCTGGCCCTGGGCCCTGGGCGGCTGCCTGCTGCTGGTGCTGCTGGGCGTGCTGGCGGTTGGTGGCATCGCCTGGTTCGGCTTCAAACAGCTCGGCACCCAGACCCAAGCGGTGGTGCAGGGCCTGCCGGGCGTGCAGGAGCACTTCGGCACGGTCAGCGACGCCGGGATGGACCTCGCGGCGATGGGCCAGCAGCCGGGCGCGATGGTCTTCACCATCACCGGCGACAAGGGCACGGGCACCCTGCGGGTGAACCTTGACCCGCTGTCCGGCGAGTTCCGCAGCGCCACCCTCACCCTGCCCAACGGCGAGACCCGCGAGATCGATCCGAACCTGCTGCAGCCGCTCGAGGGCCTGATGCAGGGCCAGATCCCGACGCCGAACTGAGGCCGCCAGGCGCGGCGGTGCGCCCGCCACGGGGCGGCGCTCAGTACAGGTCGATCGGGTCGACGTCGAGCGACCAGCGCACGCGTCGGGCCTCCGGCAACGCGTACCAGTCGGCGCTGGCGGCGGCCAGCGCCGACTGCAGCACGCGGCGCTCGGTGGCGCGTAACAGCAACTGGGCGCGGGCCCGACCGGCGCGGCGCGGCATCGGTGCGGGCACCGGTCCGGCCCAGTCGAGGCCGGGAACCCGGGTGCTCGTCCGATGGGCGTGGTCTCCCGCGGCTGCCGGGTACAAGGAGGCGGCGGCGATGGCCAGCAGGCGGTCGCGCGCGGCGGCGAGGAAGCCTTCCGCATCACTCGCGTCTTTCGCCTCGGCGCGCAGCAGGGCCCAGTGCGCGTAGGGCGGCAGCGCGGCGGCTTCGCGTTCGGC
>DMHI01000196.1:0-1254 GCA_003449515.1 Lysobacteraceae bacterium
CCGGCACGGTCAAAGAAGTGCGCGCCGCCGCCGGCGACTTCGTCGAGGCTGATGCGGTACTCGTGGTGCTCGAATGAACGAGATGACCGCGCCCGCATCGCGCATCTCGGCGGCGTCCAGCGATCACGTCCGCATCGTCGAGGTCGGCCCGCGCGACGGACTGCAGAACGAGAAGGCGATGGTGTCGACGGCGGACAAGATCGCGCTGATCGAAAGGCTCGCCAACACCGGCCTCACCTCGGTCGAAGCCACCGCCTTCGTCAGCCCGCGTTGGGTGCCGCAGATGGCCGACGCCGCCGAGGTCTATGCCGGCATCACAAAGCGCGACGGCGTGCGCTACCCGGTGCTGGTGCCGAACCTGCAGGGCTTTGATCGCGCGCGCCGCGTCGGTGTGTCCGAGATCGCGGTGTTCGGCGCAGCGTCGGAGTCCTTCAGCAAGGCCAACATCAACGCGACGATCGCCGAGTCGCTCGAACGCTTCGCGCCGGTGCTCGACGCGGCGAAGCGCGACGGCGTGGCGGTGCGCGGCTACGTCTCGACGGTGCTCGGCTGCCCCTACCAGGGCGAGGTGGCGGTCAGCGACGTGGTGCGCGTGGCGAAAGCACTGTTCGAGATGGGCTGCTACGAGATCTCGCTCGGCGACACCATCGGCGTCGGCACGCCGCGCAAGGCGCGCGCGATGCTCGAAGCGGTCGCCAGCGAAGTGCCGATGACGGCGCTTGCCGTGCACTTCCACGACACCTACGGCCAAGCGGTAGCGAACGTGGCCGCCTGCCTCGAAGCCGGCGTGCGCGTGGTCGATGCGGCCGTCTCTGGCACCGGTGGCTGTCCGTACGCGAAGGGCTCGTCGGGCAACGTCGCCAGCGAAGACATCGTCTACCTCCTCGACGGGATGGGCTTCGCCCACGGTGTCGACCTCGATGCACTCATCGCGACCGGCCGCTGGCTGTCGGCGCTGCTGGGTCGCGATTCCATGAGCAAAGTGAATCGTGCACGGCAGTGAAACCCAGCGCGCCGCCACGGCGCGCGTCTCCGGTAAAATCGCACGTCCCTTTCGGAGCCTCCCATGCAGCTCGACACCGTCCGCGCCGTCGTCACCGGCGGCGCCTCTGGCCTCGGCTTCGCCGTGGCGCGCTTCCTCGTGGCGAACGGCGGCAAGGTCGCCCTGTTCGACCTCAACGCCGAGCGCGGCGCGGCCGCCGTGGCCGAGCTCGGCGCCGGCAACGCGCACTTTTTCCGCACCGACGTCAGCGA
>DMHI01000196.1:1648-3599 GCA_003449515.1 Lysobacteraceae bacterium
GTGCCGCGATCAACTGCGCCGGCATCCTCGGCGCCGGCCGCGTGCTCGGCAAGGACGGCGCGATGCCGCTCTCCACCTTCGCCACCACGGTGATGGTGAACCTCGTCGGCAGCTTCAACGTGGCCAAGGCCGCGGCGGCCCTGATGCAGGCCAACGAACCGGGCGAGGACGGCGAGCGCGGCGTCATCGTCAACACCGCCTCGGTCGCCGCCTACGAGGGCCAGATCGGCCAAGCGGCGTATGCGGCGAGCAAGGGCGGCGTGGTCGGCATGACCCTGCCGATGGCCCGCGAATTCGCCCGCATCGGCGTGCGTGTGATGACGATCGCGCCGGGCGTGTTCCATACCCCGATGGTCGACGGCATGCCCGAGGCCGTGTACCAGAGCCTCTGCGCCCAGGTGCCCTACCCCTCGCGCCTCGGCCAGCCGGAGGAGTTCGCGGAAACCGTGGGCTTCATCCTGCGCACCCGCTACCTCAACGGCGAAACCATCCGCATCGATGGCGCCATCCGCATGCAGCCGAAGTAAAGGCATTCCATGAAGGCTTTCGAGATCAAGAAGGGCAACGTCGTCGAGCACAACAACGGTGTCTGGCAGATCCGCGACATCGAGCGCAGCGCCCCGCAGGGTCGCGGCGGCAACGTCACCTACCGCTTCACGATGTACTCGGTGCCCGGCGGCACCAAGCTCGACCTCTCGCTGCGCGCCGACGACGAGCTGAAGGAAGTCGATCTCGTGCGCCGCGCGGCCAGCTACTCGTACAAGGACGGCGAGGCCTTCGTGTTCCTCGACGACGAGGACTTCACCCCGTACACGCTCGATCCCGACGCGATCGGCGAGGCCGCCGGCTACATCACCGACGGTCTGACCGGCTGCCACATCCAGACCATCGACGACGCACCCGTGGCGCTGCAGCTGCCGGCCACGGTGACGCTGGAAGTGGTCGACACGCCGCCGGAGATGAAGGGCGGCACCGCCACCAAGCGCCCGAAGCCGGCCAAGCTCAACACCGGCATCGAGATCATGGTGCCGGAGTACATCAGCAACGGCGAGAAGGTGCTGATCAACACCGCGACCGGCGAGTTCAGCGGGAGGGCGTGATGCGCTCGCCGTTCGCGACAGCGAATGGCCCATCACGCTCTGGCGAGCCATGGATGGCGAGCGGCGGCGCTCCAGGGACGGTTACTTGCCGCCGATCGCCAGCCACCGCGCCGCCATCCGCCGGATCGACGGATCGAGCGACCCGTCAACGGCAAGTTCGCTGATCTTCCGCCAGGCGAAGGCGCGCGACTCGCTGTTGATCGCCGGCGTCTCGTCGCCACTGCAGCGCACCACGTAGCGCACGTCCCAGTGCCAGTGCTCGGGCTCGGCGCCGCGGGCGGGGATGCCGTGGCGGTCGAGGTCGAAGATCGCCGGCTCCACCACCAGTCCGCTCAAGCCCGTCTCTTCCTCGGCCTCGCGCAACGCGACGCGGGCGAGGTCGATGTCGCCGTCGGCGTGGCCACCGGGCTGCAGCCAGCGGCCGAGTTTGGCGTGATGCAGCAGCAGAGCGTGCTCGCCATCGACCGACAGAACGAAGGCCGAGCCGGTGAAGTGCCCAGCGAGGTGCGCGCGGGTGAAAACGTCGCTGCCGCCGCGCAGGAAGGCGCGGTAGTCCGCGGCCAGCGCCGCCTGCCCCGGCACGGCTTGGGCATGGGCCTGCAGCGCGGCGTCGAGCGCGGCGAGCGCGATGGGGTCGATTCCGGGGGCAGCAGCAGGCTCGGCCATGGATTCCAGAACGGCGGGCGGGGACGCGCACCTTAGCGCGGCGTGAGGGCCGGCGATTACACTCCGGCGTCCACTCCCGCGGCGCCACCCATGTCCGAACTGCCCACCCCGCCCGCCCACACCCGCGCGCCCTCGCTGCTGCAGGCCCTGATCCCGCTGCTCGTTCTGGTGGTGCTGCTCGCGGC
>DMHI01000023.1:0-121 GCA_003449515.1 Lysobacteraceae bacterium
CGCCGCCAAGGCCAATCCCGGCGACGCAACGGCCATGGCCCAGCTCGCCGGTGCCGAGGGCCTGCTCGCTGGCGCGCTGTCACGCCTGATGGTCAGCGTCGAGGCCTACCCGGAGCTGAAG
>DMHI01000023.1:441-9281 GCA_003449515.1 Lysobacteraceae bacterium
CGAGGCCTACCCGGAGCTGAAGGCCAGCGCCAACATGCAGCAGCTCTCCGAGGAGCTCACCAGCACCGAAAACCGCATCGCCTTCGCGCGGCAGGCCTACAACGACGCGGTGATGTCCTACAACAACCGTCGCGAGATGTTCCCGGGAAGCCTGATCGCGGGATCGTACGATTTCCGCCCGGCGGCCCTGCTCGAGATCGGCGCCGACGAGGCGCACAAGCGCAACGTCCCGCGCGTGCAGTTCTGAGGCCCCACCGATGACGCTGTTCGAACGCCAGGACGCGGTGCGCCGCCGCTCGCGCCGTCTGTTCGTGCTGTTCGTGCTCGCCGTGCTGGGCATCGTCGCCGCGGTGAATCTGCTGGTGTGGTTCTTTGTCGGGCAGGTGGTGGCCGCCGGCGGCATCTCGACCCTGCCACTGCTCGCCTTCACCAGCGCGGCCGTACTGCTCCTGATCGGCGGTGCCAGCTTCTGGCGCACCATGACCCTGCGCAAGGGCGGTGGCGCGGTGGCGATGGCACTCGGCGGCACGCCGGTGCCACCCGACACGCAGGACCCGAATCTGCGCCGTCTGCTCAATGTGGTGGAGGAAATGGCGATCGCCTCCGGCAGCGCGCTGCCGCAGGTGTTCGTGCTCGAGGACGAGCCCGCCATCAATGCCTTCGCCGCCGGCTTCGGCGGGCCCGACGCCGCCATCGCCGTGACCCGTGGTGCGCTCGACCGGCTCAACCGCACCGAACTGCAGGGCGTGGTCGCGCACGAGTTCGGCCACATCATCAATGCCGATATCCGCCTCAACCTGCATCTGGTCGGCCTGCTGTTCGGCATCACCATGCTGAGTCTGGTGGGCCGCCACCTGATGGTGGTGCGCGGTCGCCGCATGGGGCAGCGTGGTGTTGCTGGCGTGGTGCTGTTCGGTTTCGCCCTGCTCGCCATCGGGGGCATCGGCCAACTCTGCGCGCGGCTGATCAAGGCCGGCATCAGCCGCCAGCGCGAGTACCTTGCCGATGCCTCGGCCCTGCAGTACACGCGCGACCCCGATGGCCTGGTGGGCGCGTTCCTGAAGATCGCCGGTGTGCCGGCGCAGGGTCGCTTGCAGGCGCCCGAAGCCGAGGAGATCAGCCACATGCTGTTCGAGGACGGCGTGGGCCTGCGCGGCTGGATGGCCACGCATCCGCCGCTGCTCGCGCGCATCCAGGCGCTGCGTCCCGGTTTCAAGTCCGACATGTTCGGCGACGCGGTGCTGCGCCGGCAGCGCGCCGCGCGCTCCGGGCTGGATGAGGATCATGCACTCGCCCTGGCCGCGGCGCCGGTGCTGCCCGCGCCCGATGCGGCGGTGCGCATCTCGCCGCCGGCGATCGCCGATGCCCTGGGCCAGTGGCGGCCGGACGATGTCCAGCGTGCGCAGGCCATCGCGGCGGCGCTGCCGGGCGTGCTCGAGCGCGCCGCCCGTGATCGCGACGAGGCGATGCCCCTGCTGTTCGGTCTGCTGTTCGCGCCCGACGCGACGGTGCGGAAGAAGCAGTGCTTCGAGCTGGCTGCGCGGATGGGCGAGCGGATGGTGGGGCAGGCCGCCGATTACGCCGAGCGTGTGCATGGCCTGCATCCGGCGCTGCGCCTGCCACTGGCGATGCTCGCGCTGGCCACGCTCAAGCGCCGCGCCCGCGCCGATATCGACACCGTGGCCGATGTCTGCACCGCGCTCTCCCATGCCGATGAGCGGATCGACCTCGTGGCATACGGTCTGGCCGAACTGCTGCGCGCCGAACTGCGCGATGCGGCCGACCCTTCGGCGGCCTGGCGGCGACCGCAGGTCAAGCTCGCCGCGGTCGAGGCCGATGTGGTGCGCCTGCTCGCGGTGTTCGCGCAGGCCGGTCACGCCGCCACGGCCGATGCGCAGCGGGCCTTCATGGCCGGCCTGCCGCGCGTGCTGCCGAATTCGGCGGCGCGCTACACACCGCCGGCGCAGGGTGTGGCCGTGCTCGACGAGGTCTGGCCGCGGCTCGATGCCCTGGTGCCCAAGGCCAAGCTGATGCTGATCGAGGCCCTGGTCGCCACCGCCGCGCACGATGGCGAGCTCAGCATCGCCGAGGCCGAGCTGCTGCGCATCGTCTGCGCCATCCTGCACGCACCGCTGCCGGCGGCACTGACGCCAGTGCGGGCTTGACTCCGGGCGGCGCGGGTCCGGGCGGCATGAGCCGCACCGGCGTCGTCGCTAGCCGCGGATCAGCGCGGCGGCGCGTTCCGCGATCATGATCGTCGGCGCATTGGTGTTGCCGCCGATCAGCTTCGGCATCACCGAGGCGTCGACCACGCGCAGGCCGTCGATGCCACGCACGCGCAGCAGCGGGTCGACGACCGCATCGCGATCATCGTCGGCGCCGATCGCGCAGGTGCCGATGGGGTGGTAGATCGACTCGGCCTTGCGGCGCACGAAGGCATCGATACCGTCGGCATCACGCACCTTCGCACCGGGCAGGAGTTCATCGCCACGGAACGCTGCGAAGGCCGGCTGGGCGATGATCGACCGCGAGAGCCGCACGCACTCGCGCATCATCCTCCGGTCGAACCCGTCGGCATCGCTGAGGTAATTGGCCTCGATGCGCGGTTTGACCGCGGCGTCGGTGTCGGCGAGGTAGAGCCGGCCGCGGCTTTTCGGCCGCAGGAAGCAGGCATGCACGGTGAATCCGTGACCCGGCAGCTTGTTGCGGCCGTGGTCGTCGAGCTGCGCCGGCACGAAGTGGAACTGCAGGTCGGGGCGCTCGTCCTCGGCGAGATCCGAACGCAGGAAGCCGCCGGCCTCGGCGATGTTGCTGGTGCCCGGCCCCTGCTTGCGCAGGTAGTAGTCCCACGCGATCTTCGCTTCGTTGAGCAACGAATCGGAGTCGTCGTAGGTGATCGGCTGGGTGGCACGTTGCAGCGTGCAGATGTCGAGATGATCCTGCAGATTGCCGCCGACGCCGGGCAGGTCGACGCGCACCTCGATGCCCTTCTGGCGCAGGTGTGCCGCCGGGCCGATGCCGGACAGCATCAGCAACTGCGGGCTGTTGATGGCGCCGCCGCAGAGGATCACCTCGCGCGCCGCGCCTTCGGCGAAGGCCGCGCCGCCGACGGTGTACAGCACCCCGCTGGCGCGGCCGCCTTCGAAGAGCAGCTTGCGCGCCAATGCGCCGGTGATGACCTTCAGATTCGGGCGCTGGCCACGGATCGGGTCGAGGTAGGCGGTGGCCGACGAGCAGCGCGAGCCGCCGCGCGTGGTGGTCTGGTAGAAGCCGAAGCCCTCCTGCCGCGCGCCGTTGAAGTCGGTGTTCGGCGGAAATCCGGCCTGCGTCGCGGCTTCGATGAACACCGCTGACAAGGGGTTGTGGTAGCGGTGATCGCTGACGCCGAGCGGGCCGTCGCCACCGTGCAGCGCATCGGCACCGCGCTCGTTGCCTTCCGACTTGCGGAACCAGGGCAACACCGCCTCCCAGTGCCAGCCGGTGGCGCCGAGCGAGGCCCATTCGTCGTAATCCCGATGGTGGCCGCGGACGTAGCACATCGCGTTGATCGAGCTGCTGCCACCAAGCACCTTGCCGCGCGGCCACCACAGCATGCGGCCGTCGAGGTTCCGCTCGGGCGCGGTGGTGTAGTCCCAGTTGACGCCCTTCTTGCCCACCAGCTTGGCGAGGCCCGCCGGCATGTGGACGAAGGGATGCCAGTCGCGCGGCCCGGCTTCGAGCAGCAGCACCTTGACGGTGGGATCGGCGCTGAGGCGGTTGGCGAGAACGCAGCCGGCAGAACCGGCACCGACGATGATGTAATCGAACACGAAGCCACTGCCGCTTTGGCGATGGTCGATGCTCGGCCGCAGCCATCGAGCAATTGCTCTATCGCGGCACCGGGCGGCGGCTCGGCTACAGTAGCCGGCTTCCACCGCGAATCCGACACGATGCCCCCGAACGGCCCGCAGCGCCTGAGCTGGAGCGACCTCAAGCGGGCGCTGGTCGATGTGCCGGCGCTGGCGCTGTCGTTCGGCTACTTCTTCTGCCTGCTGTGCGGCTACTTCATGCTGCGCTCGATCCGCGACGCCTTCGGTGCCAGCGGCGATGCCGCGACCGTGTTCCCGCCCGGGATGATCGCCTTCTTCGCCGGGCACGGCATCGCGCTGGGCGAGCTGACGCTGCAGGTGCTGTTCACCGGCACCTTCATCGCCATGCTGCTGCTGCAGCCCTTCTACGGCGCGCTGGTCAGTCGCTACCCGCGACGCGTCTTCCTGCCCTTCGTCTACGCCCTGCTGGTGGCCTGCCTCGGCGTGTTCTACCTGCTGTTCCAGAACGAGGTGGAGGGCCGCGGCGCGGTGTTCTTCATCTTTCTCGCGGTGGTCAACCTGTTCGCGGTGACGGTGTTCTGGAGCTTCATGTCGGATGTCTACAGCTCGACGCAGTCGCGGCTGTTCTATGGCTTCATCGGGGTGGGCGGCACGTTGGGCGCGCTGGCCGGCCCGCTGCTGACCAAGCTGCTGGTCGAGCATGTCGGCGTGGCCAACATCATGCTGATCAGCACCGGCCTGCTCGGCTTGTGCCTGCTGTTCGTGCTGGCGCTCGCGCCGTGGGCACGGCGTCGGGAGGTGGTGCGCGGCGGCACCCGCTACGACGAGGCGATGGGCGGGCGCTTCCTCGAAGGCCTGCGTATCGTGGCGCGGGTGCCGCTGATGCGCGCCATGGCCCTGCTGATGTTCTTCGGTGTGGCGATCGGCACGCTGCTCTACAGCGAGCAGGCCGCGGTGGCCCGGCAGATCATCGACGACGAAGCCCGCACCGCGTTCTTCGCCCGCATCGATCTGTGGGTGAACAGCCTGACGCTGGCGGTGCAGCTCTTCATCACGCCGGTGCTGTTGGCGCGCTTCGGCGTGGCGCCATTGCTGCTGATCCCGGGCATCGCGATCACTGTCGGCTTCGCCGCGCTGGCCGCCAACCCGCTGCCGATGCTGCTGATGGCGGTGCAGGTGGCGACTCGCGCCGGCGAGTTCTCGCTGGCCAAGCCGGCGCGCGAAACCCTGTACACCCGCGTCGACGCCGAGACCCGCTACAAGGCCAAGGCCTTCATCGACACCGCCCTGTACCGCGCCAGCGATTTCACCTTCGTCTGGGTGCACAAGGCGATCGCCAGCCTGGGTTCGGCCTTCGTGTTCGCCGTGGGCACCGGCATGGCGCTGGCGATGCTGGGTGCAGCCTGGTCGCTGGTGCGCGCGCAGCGCAGCCTGCCTGCCGATGGACGCGGCTGAGCCGCGGCGGGCAGCGGCGGCGCCTTATCGCCGCTCGTGCCCGCAGCGCGTCAGCGCCTGGGCTTCGGTGACAGCCACATCGTGACCTCGGCGCGGAAGGTCACGTCGCCACCCGCGTCGCGCACGTCCACCTGCACCGGCAGGTCGTAGCCCTGAGCGGCGCTCACGAGGGGAACGGAGGGCGTGGCGATGCCGGTCTGCGGGCCCATGGCCTTCTTCAGGTACTGCACGGTCATGCCTTTCGGGATCCAGCGCATGCCCTCGGGCAGCGAAGCGTCGGTCATCACGCCGGCGCACAGTTCGGCGAGATTGCACAGCGCGATCGCATGCACGCTGCCGATGTGGTTGCGCATGCCGCGGCGGTGCGGGATGCGCGCCTCGCAGCGCCCCGGCTCCAGCCGCGTGATCGTTGGATGGATGGTGCCGAAGTAGGGCGCCTTGAAGCACACGGCCCGCGAGAACAGCCACCGCCCGAGCGGCAGGCGCTCGAAGCGGTGGTAGAGGCGCAGCAGCGGCGTCATGCCGCGCGGCGGGTGTCGCCGGACTTCTCGCCGCGGTAGAGCGAGGCGGCAACGAGATCCTCGTGGTCGAAGTCGTCGACGCTGATCGCGTCCCAGGTCAGGCGGCGCAGCTCTTCGAGCTGGGCGCGCTCGTCCAAGGTGATGACGCCCTTCTGCACCGCCTCATTGAGCTGGCCGGCGTAGTCGAGCGCGGCAAGCTCGCCGCCCTTGACCGCCTTCATGAACTTGCGCTCCACCGGCTCGGCGAGGATCACCTTGGCGAGTGCCGCGTTGACGCGACCAGCCGGGTTGTTCGCGCAGGGCGTCAGGAACACGCCGCTCACCAGACGATCGCGCGCATCCGACGGCGACATCAGCAATGCTGCGGCGCGGCGGCCGAGGCGGTCGCTCGGGGCCTGCGCACGACGGCCGAGCGGGAACACCAGCAGCCACAGCAGCCAGCCGACCGGACGGATCGGGTAGTTGCGCAGCGCACCGGAGAGCGCGTTTTCGATCTTGAACACGCTGTCGTGGAAGGCCCAGGCCAGCAGCGGCTGCTCGGAGGCCGGACGGCCTTCATCTTCGTAGCGCTTCAGCATCGCGCTGGCGATGTAGAGCTGCGAGAGCACGTCGCCCAAGCGGCCCGACAGCTTCTCCTTGAACTTCAGCTTGCCGCCGAGCGTCAGCATCGAGGTGTCGGCGACCAGCGCGAGGTTCGCCGAGTAGCGGTTCAACCGGCGGTAGAAGCGACGCGTGTAGTCGTCGCCAGGTGCGCTGCCGAAGGCGGCGAAGGTCAGGCCCATCCAGACGCTGCGCACGGCATTGCTGATGGCGAAGCCGATGTGGCCGAACAGGTTGCTGTCGAACTCGCGCAGGCGCACGGCCGGGTCCGGATGCGTGGCGGCCTGCATTTCCTTCAGCACCCACGGATGGCAGCGGATCGCGCCCTGGCCGAAGATCATCAGCGAGCGCGTCATGATGTTCGCGCCTTCCACCGTGATCGAGATCGGCGCCGCCTGCCAGCCGCGGCCGAGGTAGTTCGAGGGCCCGAGGATCACGCCCTTGCCGCCGTGCACGTCCATCGCGTCCTTGCCGACTTCGCGCGCCATCTCGGTGGCGTGGTACTTGGCGATCGCCGAGGGCACCGCCGGCTTCTCGCCGCGATCCACCGCCGCGGCGGTGGCCTGCGACAGTGCGGCCGTCGCGTAGGTGTGTCCAGCAATCCGCGCCAGCGCCTCCTCGACGCCCTCGAAGCGGCCGATCGACAGGCCGAACTGCTTGCGGATGCGCGAGTACGCGCCCGTCGCCGCGGCGGCCAGCTTGGCGGCGCCACTGGAGGTGGAGGGCAGGGTGATGGCGCGACCCACCGACAGGCACTCGACCAGCATGCGCCAGCCGTGGCCGATGTATTCCTCGCCGCCGATCAGCTGCGACAGCGGCAGGAACATCTCCTTGCCATGCAGCGGACCGTTCATGAAGGTGCAGTTGAGCGGGAAGTGGCGACGGCCGATCTCAAGGCCCGGGGTCGCGCGCGGAATCAGCGCCAGCGTGATGCCACGGTCGGCTTCATCGCCGAGCAGCTTGTTCGGGTCGTACAGGCGGAACGCGAGGCCGATCACCGTGGCCACCGGTGCCAGCGTGATGTAGCGCTTGTCGAAGGTCAGCTTGACGCCGAGCACCTTCGCACCATTCCACTCGCCCTCGCAGACGATGCCGAAATCCGGCAGCGAGGTCGCGTCCGAGCCCGCCGTCGGGCCAGTCAGCGCGAAGCAGGGAATCTCGCGGCCATCGGCGAGGCGCGGCAGGTAGTGGCGCTTCTGCTCGTCGGTGCCGTAGTGCAGCAGCAGTTCGGCCGGACCCAGCGAGTTCGGCACGCCGACCGTCGAGGACAGCACCGACGAGATCGACGCCAGCTTCTGGATCACCTTGTGGTGGCCGAGCGCGGAGAAGCCGAGGCCGCCGTACTCCTTCGGGATGATCATGCCGAAGAACTTGTTTTTCTTCAGGAACTCCCAGACCTGCGGCTCGAGGTCGGCGTGCACGTGGGTGGTTTCCCAGTCGTTGGTCATCCTGCAGACCTCTTCCACCGGGCCATCAAGGAAGGCCTGCTCCTCGGCGGTCAGCGTGGGCTTGGGCTGCGCGAGCAGCTCGCTCCACTTCGGCGCGCCGGAGAACAACTCGCCCTCGAAGCCGACCGTGCCGGCTTCCAGCGCGGTCTTCTCGGTGTCGGAGAGCGGCGGCAGGATCTTCGTGTAGAACTTGAGCAGCGGCGCGGTGACCAGGTTCTGCCGGATCGGCGTGATCAGCAGCGGCAGCGCCACGACGGCGAGCAGCGCGCCGGCGACGAGGGTCGCGATCGGCGATACGCCGGTCAGGTAGACCAGCATCAGGCCGGCACCGGCGACGGCGGTGAACACCGCCAGCGACCAGCGGTGGTAGGCCGCGATGGCGACCACCAGCAGCAGGACAAGGAAAGGCAACACGGCGGTCATGGGGTGGCTCCGCTGAGGGTCTGGAAGGCCCCCGCGCGGTGGCGGGGCGTGATGAATCCGATGATGGCGCGGGTGAAAGCGTCGTTGTTGTCGCCAGCGACCATGTGGGTGGCCTCCGGCAGTTGCAGGTGCTCGGCGTGCGGCACCAGCTCGCGGAAGTGCGCGATCGTCTCCTGCGAGACGAGGTCGCTGCGACCGCCGCTGACCAGCAACACCGGAATGTCGAGGCCGCGCGCCGCGTCGGAGAGCTCGTCCTGGTGCTTGGCGGAATCGGCGAGGTCCTGCAGCAGTCGCGGGTCCCAGTGCCAGCGCAACCGGCCGTCGGCACCGCGCAGCAGCAGGTGGGCGAGATCGGCGGCCGATTTCTTCTCGCGGCGGTGCGGCAGGTAGGCGGCGATTTCGCTCGCCGCATGTTCGTGGTCGTCGAAGCCGTCCGGGTGCGCGCCCATGAAGGCAAGGATGCGCTGCATCCCGGCCATTTCCCACCGCGGCGTCACGTCGACCAGCACCAGCCCGGCGAAGTCCGCGCCGCGCGCCTCCGCCGCCAGGACTACCAGACCGCCCATCGAGGCGCCGATCAGCAC
>DMHI01000005.1:0-5498 GCA_003449515.1 Lysobacteraceae bacterium
TCCACCAGTCAAGCAGCCACAACTCGCCGCGGTCATCGAGGCCGCCGACGCCGTGCTCTGTCCAGTCGCCACCGTCCTGCGTCACGGCGTAGTCGCTCGCGAGGTAGGTGTTCAGTCGATCAGGCGCGCGGTCGTACCACTTGAACCAGTGGCGCTTGAACAGCAGGCCGGCCGCGCTTCGGCACTCGCCCTCCCAAACGTGATTGTGCAAATCCTCGTTAATCGCCAAGAGATGCTGGCGCTCAGCTTCAAGGGCTGGCGGAAACCACGGGTTATCCCGATGATTCATCTTGATAACCAGCGCCGTCGGGTCGCCCCGGACGACGAAACGGTTATGCACGTAGTCGCTTTCGTTCTCGGGATTCCAAGTCCAAATGATCTTCGGGTCGTCGCAGCCTCGCACCGTGGGAATCAGCTTGAGCGCGGAATCCTCGGTGATGGTGTGCGCTTCTTCGCCCCATGCGCCGGTCAGTCCCTCGTATGACTTGACCGAATCGGCGGTATGGTCGCGCAGGCCCGTGAACAGGAACAAGGTGCCATTCGCCCCGCGAATCTCGTCCCGCGTGACCTCGTAGAAGGGGCCAAGGCCGTAGTCGTTGATCTTGTCCGTCAGGAGCCGGTGGACGGAATCACGGATGGACTTCTGGATTTCTCTGAAGCACAGCACGCGCTCCCGGTGCTCCATGCCGCGCAGCAGCCAGAGGGTTGCGACGCTGTGCGACTTCGCCGAGCCGCGACCACCGTAGATGGCTGCGTGGCGAATCTCGGGCCGGGTCCAGATGCCGGCGAGCGGTCGGAGCTTGGCGGGCAACCGGATGTCGGTCATCGCTTCGGCGCGTCTTCCCAAGCGACGGAGACGGTGAACTTGCCCTCGATCGGGCCGCCGCCTGGGCCAGTGAGTTCCTTGGGCAGCACCTTGGCGACGAGCGCCAAGAACGCGCCGGGGTTCTTCTTGGCCTGCTCGGTCAGGTAGCCCTGCCCGCCAGCGTCATCGAGTGCGCCGAGGATCATGTCCTTGAGCGCCTTGGTCACCTTGTTCGGCACGCCCTTACGGCTCCCGCCCTTGGGCTGGGGCCGCTTGTAGGCACTTTTCGGCACTGAGTCGTTCACGCGCCATCTCCTTCCAAGTGAGCCCGGAGCGTGGCCTGCAGCCACCCGAGCGAGTAGTCGGGCCGGCCGGGATCGATGACGGCCAGCAGTTGGTCGATGCGATCGCGCATCCACACGTCGGCGGTCAGGCTGTCGGAGCAGAACGCAAAGACGAGGGAGCCGCGATCGACGAACACGGCGGTGGTGCTGCAGCGGTCGCCGCGGTTGTTGACGGCGCGACGGTGCACGAGGGCCGCGATTGGCTCAACGGACGAGAGGCCGAGGAAGCCGACGGATCGCGGCGTGTAGGAGTTCAGGCGGCGAGCGGTCTGGTTTTTCACTTACCCCTCTTTTTCAGCTCAGCATCGAAGGACTCGGCAGCGACTCGATGCACTGCCGCCAACCGAACAGTTGCCGCCGCAAGCTCTGGCGTCAGCGCCTTGTGCGCGCTGTTTCGATGGGCCTCCGCAAACCAAAAATGGTGCCGATGGGCATCGGCCAGCTCGTCGTCGGTCATGCCTTGCGGGTCAGTGTTGGCTCTCATGCCCCCGTCCTCGCCTGCCACTCGTGCTTGAGGTCTTCCTCGATCGTCTCAACGACACGCAACCACTGGCGGACGGGCGCCCCCTCTCCGTCTGGCGCGTAGGCCCCGACGATCTGGTCCTGCGGTGCCTCGCCGGGCTGTTCGAGCCAGACGCGGCCGCGGCCATCGACGCATACCACGCGGCCTCTGCCGGCCTTGGGGCCGTATCGCAGGGTGTCTGCCACGTCCTCAGCGATTTCGCGGACTGGCTTTGCGGCAAGGCTGCCGAAGTAGGAGCGGTCAGCCATCTACGCGGCCTCCATCCAGACAGTGATGCGCGGGTTCTGCCGGTCGAGGCCGGCGCGGTAAATGCGGAAGTCAACGATCAGGCTGTCGTCGGCCATGACGCCGGCCTTGACCAGCCCGTCAATTGGGGCCTTCTCGAGGTTCACCAGGTCACGCCGGCGCAGGTCGGGCGCCCACACCGCGATGACGGCCCGGAGCTCGCCAGCGGGCGCTTTCGGGTCGCCCAGTGCCTCGACGTGTTGCGCGACGGCCTTGGCGTAGGCGAGGGCTGCGCCCGTGCTGACGCGCTTCTTGCCGGCGTTGCGGAACAGGTTGTTGGCCGACGGCGGGAACGGCAGCGAGAGGGAGAGGGTCATGGGGAGGTTTCGCCGACAACGCCGACAAAACGCCGACGCTTTTGTCGGCGGCTCAAACCCAAGTAATTACTAGTAAAAAGAGAGATATGGGTACAAAAAAAGGGGGGTTCATTCCAGTTGTGGAAAATGCCTCCCGTGAGGGCCTTTTCGCTACTCACGTGCTCAACCCTTTTTTGTCGGCGGAACCCGCCGAGTCGTTGCCGCTGCGCCATTTGAGCCGGTGACAGGGGCGTCGGCGAAACGTCGGCGCTTGTCGGCGAAACCCAGCAAACCCGCATGGTTGAGCCATTTGAGCCGCCGACACGCATCACTCGTCACCCTCTTGGTCGATGGCGACCCACGCTTGGGCGGGTCGGCCGCCACGCGCGCGCTCGCGGTTGATGAGGTTGACGCGGCCCGCGGCCTTGAGCGCATCGAGCACGCTGCGGCGCTGGCGCAGGTCGAGGCCGTTGAACAGGCGGCTGCACTTGCAGAGCTCGCGCTCGGTGGCACCGACGCGCCCGGCGGCATGGATGACCCGCAGCACCTCGGCCTGCTGGCCGGCGAACTGGCTGCCGTGCATGTGCTGTCGCGCCGCGGCGACGGTGATGTCGCTGTGAAAGTCGATCCAGCGCACCGCCCAGCGGGCCAGCTCGCCGGTGATGAGGGGGCGCTCCACGGACGCCGAGACGGCGAGGATGGTGGCGACGCGCATCGACTGCTCAAGCCGGCGGTTCAGCAGGTTCGCCAGTCCCTCGGCGTCCAGGGTGTTCATCTGCCGCAGCAGTTCGCCCTCGTAGGCATCGAACACGCCCTGAGCCTCCGGCGTCGCCGGAACGGGGATCGTCGTCGGCGCCATATCGGCGGGCGGATCGATGGCGCCCAG
Organism: Lysobacteraceae bacterium; assembly: GCA_003449515.1. Classification (GTDB taxonomy): domain Bacteria; phylum Pseudomonadota; class Gammaproteobacteria; order Xanthomonadales; family Xanthomonadaceae; genus Silanimonas. The sequence goes on from DMHI01000005.1 coordinate 3,140, forward strand.
GTTGCCGGCGCGGCTGGTGCGCACGGCCTTGATCCACTCGATGGGGGCTGCAGGGATCGCTGGCCGCGTGCCGCGGCGCGTGAGCTGCCGGCCGAGGTCGGTTTCTATGATGATGAGGCGCGACAGAAAGCCGTCGCGGATGCTGTTCTCGCTCAGCGCCGGCCAGAACACCTCCGGCTGACCCATCGCGACCAAGGTCAGCGCGGGCATGCGCACGACGCGGGCGTTTTTCGCGGCCGCCTGCTCGGCGCTCAGGCCGCTCGTGCTCAGGAACTTGGGCCGCAGCGTGCCGTGCAGGTTGCCCCACACCTTCGTAAGCTCTGAGAGCGCGGCGCGCATGTGCATCGCGCCCTCGCTCTTGGCGTTGGCGAGGTAGGTGCCGATTTCATCCGTGCACGTGATGTGCTGGGGCTGGTGGTGCAGGCCACTGAACACCGCGGAATCAGAGGCGTAGCTCGAGCCCGAGCCGATCAGCTCCGGCCATTCTGCCGCCTCAAGCACAGCGTTGATCGCCTCGCTGGCGAACTCCTTGCCGCTGCCCGAGACGCCCAGGTGAAAGAAGTAGAGGCTGGTGAAGTTGCCGGCCACCTGCCCCACGTAGCGCCTGGCGCACACCACGGAGCCGATGGCGAGGGCGGTCGAGACGGCGAACAGGGGTTGCGGCCGCGGCGCGGTGGCGTTGATCCAGGCGACCAGCTCGCCGAGCACGCCGGGGATGCGGTCGAGGCCTAGAGCGGCGGCCTGAGCGGCGCGCGTGCCCGGCGCGGGTGCGGGGGCGGCCAAGCGGATCGACTCGATCGGCACCGCGACGCGCGGCGCATCGCCTGACCAGCCGGCGTCCCGCGCCCACACAAAGATCGACTCGACGTGCAGCCCATCGCGGGCGCCGAAGGTCGCCCACTTCGCGCGCTGCGCGCGGGCGTCGTACTTCATACTGCGCTGGCTCCACTCGTCCCACAGCCCAAAGGCCTCGAGCGCCGAGGTGGAATGCAGCGCCATGCCAGTGCCGACCCACACGTGGTAGTCGTCATGGTCGAGGTGCGCGAGCGCGGCGCGCAGGTCAAGGATGCGCTGCGGGTCGAGGAAGCCGACGGCCGAGGGCTCAGCGCCCACGCGCGTCACCGTGGCGGCGCGCGGTGCGGACAGCCAGGCCGGCGCGTCAGCGATGCCCTGCCCGTCCAGCGGATCGGCCTCAGCGTCCCACAGGTAGCGCCCGCCGCTGGAATGGCCGGAGGGCTCGACGACGATGTACCCGCCGTCGGCCTTGATGTCCACGCCCTTGCCCACCTTGACCAGTGCACGCTCGGGGTCGTGGCGGAACAGGATGTGCAGGCCACCGCCGCCGGTGCGCGCGATGGCCGTTTTTGGCAGCGCGCCGCCGTTGCGCTCGACGAACTGCGCCCACGTCTCGTCCCCGCCGTTCCGCGGGTCCACATCGACGGCCACGATGCCGGAGGCTTTGCCGAGGGCGATGCCGATGTTCATGGCCGGGTTCGCCGTCCACCACGCGCGGATGCGCTCGGGGTCAGTCGTCGCGGAGTGCACGCCGTGCGCGGCGAAGCGGTGATCGGGGTGCTTGCCGGCCGAGTTGTTGCCCTCGTGGTCGCTGCCGCACGAGCAGCGCCCCGCCTCTGTGATGTAGTGCAGAGGCACGACGGCCCAGCCGAGCCCGGCGTAGGCCAGCGCGAAGTCGAGGCGGGTGCGGCGCTCAGCCGCGGGCTGGGACATCCTCATGCGCTCCTCTTGTCGCGCGGCGTCTTGTGGCCGACGTGCCACTGGTGGCAGTGCTCGCAGCGGCGGGGCTTTGATCGGCCCGCGAGGCCTGCAGCGCGCGCGGCCTTGTCACTGCGACCGCCGCGGCGCTTGAATCCTTGGATGGCCCGCTCAGCCGCGGCCGCGGTCGCGTACTCCACCTTTCCGGTCACGGGGCAGGTCATGGGTGTGCCCCGGTGGCGCCTGCACCCTGTTGGTAGGCTCGCGGCGCGACCCAACCAACCCGACCAACAGAGGCAGGCATGGACAACAGAACGGAACGGGCCATCGAGCTGATGGCGTTGCAGTGCGCGGTGCGCGCGCTGTTCATGGCGCACCCCAATCGCGACGCCCTGCGCGTCGCGATGCAGCAAGAATCGTCCGCACAGTGGGGTTTGTGGATGTCGCTCCGCGCTGGCGCTCCACCGCACGAGCGCGATGCCGAGCGGACGAAGCTTCACGAAGCGCTGTCGGCGTACGCGAGGACGCTTGATAATCAAGAGCCGCCATCGTCGCCTTGAATGCCGCGGTGTCGCCGGGGCGAAGCGCGGTCTCTCGAAGCATGGCGTCGAACGTGTCGAGCAGGCCGTTCACAGCCGATCCCCCG
>DMHI01000005.1:5851-8374 GCA_003449515.1 Lysobacteraceae bacterium
TCCCTCGACGGCGAGCAGGCGCGGCAGCACGGTGGCGGCAGCGATTCGCTGGGAGGCCCACGCATGGAGCACGTCACGCACGATTTCGGAGTGCTCGCGCCCGGTCGCGCGATGCTCGGCCTCGATCGCACACCACGTCGTGGCGTGCACCTTGGCCCTCAGATCGCGCAGCGGCTCGGCCATCAGCCTTGCCCCTCGCTGCTACCCTCGCTCGACGCCCCGGAGGACGCCGATGGACGATTGGGAGCTGGTGACCATTGCACTGCCCGGCGACGGAGCAGTGCTGCTGAAGGAGGGGCTGCTGCGGGGAGGCGAGCTGTGGCTGGTGCTCGCATGGACCTGACTGCCAGACGAATGCACAGCCACGCCAGCGAAAGCCATTCGCGTGCCGGCAGGTTGGCAGCCAGTGCAAGCACTCCCCCCTGCGTGGCAATGGTGTGCAGCGGGAACGCGGGTGGTAGGCCTGAGCAGCTCAGCGTCCACCAGCGCCCTTGCGGCCGGCCAATCGCCGGGACCAGAAGCACCTCTGCTAGAGGCTCTGAGTGCTGCGGAGCACTTCGGGTGGTTCCGCTTTCCAGCGGCGAATTAGTCACGGGCGTGGACTCCAAGCGGCTCGGCCATTCAGGCGGCCTTGTCGGTTGCGGCCTCGGGCCAGATGAAGGCCTCTTTCGCGAACTTGCCGCCGCTGACCTGCTCGATTCGCAGGGCGACAGCGGGCGAGACGTTGCGCTTGCCGCTGCAGAGGTAGGACACCATCGACGAATCGAGCTCGAGCGCCTTAGCGGCTCTCTCGCGCACGCCTCCGAAGCAGGTATCGACGAACTCGGTGAACAGAATGGCGGACATGGGAGTTTGACCTGCAGTCATGCGCCATCGTCGCCTTGCTTTGACTTGCTGTCAAGGGGGGCAACCCCCTCCGTCTACCCTCCGGTTACGTCTCATCCGGTGAGCCCCCCTATGCCTACCATCGACCCTCGACTGAGGCAGTTGGCCGACAACATCCGCCGCTACGTAAAGGCTTCCGGCCTGACCAATGCCGAGGTTGCCCGTGCGCTGGACGTGGACGGATCGGCTGTCACCCGCTGGCAGAACGGAGAGAGGACGCCGACCGTGCAGAACCTGATGGACTTGGCCGCGCTTGTGGGCGCCGAGATGGAAGACCTATGGAAAGGCCCCCACGCGACGCCCGCCACGCCAGAGCAGCAAGCCATGCTGCTCAAGATGGGCGAGATGACGCCTGCTCAGCAGCAAGCGCTCTTGGCCCTCGCGGCCACCATGACGGGAGAAGGCCGGTGAGCAGAGACGAAACGCCCGCCGAAAAACGCGCAATGGGCGGCGTTTTCGGGTGCGCTTTCTTCGGGATGCTCGCGGCGATTGTTTGGCCTCAGCACTTGGAGTGGATTGCCCCTGCGACCATTGGCTCGTCCACTGTGCTCGCAGGCTTTTGCCATCGGCAAATTACCGTTGGCGGCGTGCTGGCATCACTGCTTGTCGTAGCTCTGGCGTTTGCGCCAGTGCTTCATATCGCCGAGATGCGCGCGAGTGAAGCGGCCGCAGCTGCCGCTGTACAGGAGTTCTGCCCGCCACCGGCGCTTACTCGATCAAATGCTGATTCTCGCGACGAATGCGAGCAGATCGCGCGCGACATCGCTGGGCGGATGCGTGAGGCCGGCTACGCCCCGCCAAGCTGGTATGAAAGCCCTGAATTCTGAATGAATCGTAAACACTTGTGACTCACTGTCACGAAGTGTTTGACTTGCTGTCAGGCCCGTGCTTGACTTGTTGTCAGCCCCGCCACCCGGCGGAAGGACACGCCGGCATCCCGCCGGCATGGAGGGCAGCAGTGACCGAGACTTTCGACTATCTGTTCGGCGGCTCGCGCAAAGCCAAGGCGCGCCGATGGATCAATCCCGACGGCACGCAGGGCGGCATCGTCGCCGCCGACGCCACGCTTGATGCCGCGCTGCGGATTCCGACCGATGCGGTTGTGTGGTCTCGCGCCAGCATCGGCGACGGCGCCAGCATCGGCCAGGGTGACTGGTTCCACTTTGCCGGCCCGTTTGGCGAGCATCGTCGCCTCGTCACCGCCGTGCACTCCAAGGCCAACGGCCTGCGCTGGTGGGGTGGCGGCCAGAACGGCATCACGACAGAGCGCTTCATTGAGCGCTTGACCGAAAGCCATAGACGGGGCGAAGAAGCCGATGACGTTTGCCGCGAGTACGCGCACCTGATTGGCTTCGTCACCACGCATCCCGAGGTTGTGAAGCGGGAGGCGGCGCGATGAGCCGAAACTACAGCCCGTACACCCCGCTCAGCGCCCGCGAGGAGCGTGCGCTTGACGCTGCCGAGGCCGAGCACGAGGAAGCGCTTGAGGCTGCGCGTGATGCACTGACGGCCACGCCCGAGGCGGCGCTGCCCGTGGTGCTCGCGGCGTTCGGTCTTGATCCGTGGCCGGAGGGGGAGCCCACCCCGAGCGAGTGGCCGGTGTTAGAGGCGGTCAGATCGGAAGAGCACACTGTGGAA
>DMHI01000038.1 GCA_003449515.1 Lysobacteraceae bacterium
TCTTGCCGGGCTCGAACAGGTGCACTTCGTTGTCGACGAGGTGCACCACGCCCTTCAAACGCTGGCCCATGCCGATCGGCCACGTGATCGGCGCGCACTGGATGCCCAGCACGGTCTCGACTTCGTCGAGCAGTTCGATCGGCTCCTTGCCCTCGCGGTCGAGCTTGTTGATGAAGCTCATGATCGGCGTGTCGCGCATGCGGCACACGTCCATCAGCTTGATCGTGCGTTCCTCGACACCCTTCGCGCAGTCGATCACCATCAGCGCCGAGTCCACCGCCGTGAGCACGCGGTAGGTGTCCTCGCCGAAGTCGGCGTGGCCCGGCGTGTCGAGCAGGTTGACGATCTTGCCCTCGTAGGGGAACTGCATCACCGACGACGTGACCGAGATGCCGCGCTCCTTCTCCAGCGCCATCCAGTCGGAGGTGGCGTGGCGCGCGGCCTTGCGGCCTTTCACCGAGCCGGCCATCTGGATCGCGCCGCCGAACAGCAGCAGCTTTTCCGTCAGCGTGGTCTTGCCGGCGTCGGGGTGGGAAATGATGGCGAAGGTGCGGCGACGCCGGGTTTCGGTGATCTGCTGGGACATGCGCGGCGCGCCGGGCACGCGGCCGGCGGCAGGGAAACGGGAGGGGAGCGGAGTATACGCCGCGCGATCCACCGCTCCGGGACGGCCCATCCCGGGGTTTTACGGCGCGGGAGCGGACCGCTCGCCCAGCCAGCGCCCGTCGGGCGCCGCCATGCGGAAGGGCAGGGTCAGCAGCTCCCGCCCATCGTTGAACTGCACCGCGAAGTGCAGGTGCGGCGCGCTGCTCCAGCCCACACTGCCCACGGCGGCCAGCGCCTCGCCCGCGCCGATGGAATCGCCGGGACGCACCCGCGCGCTGCCGGCCGCGATGTGCGCGTACAGCCCCATGCTGCCGTCGTCGTGCAGCACCCGCACGAGGTTCATGCGATCGCGCAGGCGCGCCTCCATGCCGCCTTCGTGGAAGCTGTCGATGACCTGCATCACGGTGCCGGCCCTTGCTGCCAGCACCGGCGTGCCTTCGGCGGCGGCGAGATCGAGCGCGTGGAAATTGGCCGCGTCGCGGTGGCTGGCGCGCCCACCGAAGCCCTGCGTCAGCCGCCACGCCGCCTCCGCGGGCAAGGGAAACGCGTAAGGCCGGCGCTGTTCGGGCGGCAGCGGCATGGGCGTGCCGACCTGGGCCACCAAGCGCAGACGGCTCGATGCCGCGCCGGAAAAACGGCCGATCGCACGCGTCTCGAAGGCCTCGAGCGTGGCCTCGGCGCGCTCGCGCGGCGGCGCGGGATTCACCACCGTGACCTGCAGCGGCCCGCCCAGGGCGTTGCGCACTAGCGCGGCCCGGGTGCCGTCGGCCCGGCGCTCGATCGAGAGTTCGGCGGTGACCACCTGTGCGCCGCTGCCGCCGGAGATCGCGATCGCGACCAGCCCCGCCGCGAACATCGCCCGCAGGCGCGCCTTGCCGGCCGCTCGCCGCCGGGCGCGGGAGTCAGTCACAACGCTCGCGCAGGGACAGCGCCCTGGCGATGTCGCGCCAGTCGAAGGCGGCCACCGACTGGTCGCGATCGGCGGCGTAGAACAGGCCGGCCGGGAACCGCTGGCTCGGGGCCTGTGCCAGCCACACGCCATCGGTCATCGCCGTGGCGCGACCCGCGAAGGCGCCGCGGGCATCGAGCGTCTGCCGGTCGAAGACGCGGAACAGCGTGCGGTCGATGAACTGGTCGGCGGCGATCCAGTAGCCGCTGCCGTCCTCGCAGGCGAACAGCGCCAGCCCTTCGGCCTGCGCGGCGAAGCCACCGCTGCCGATGCCGACGTCGCGTCCGCTGTAGCGCCCGTCGAGGTGGTACACGCGGTGGCCGGTCCCGGAAGCGGTGCTTTCCTCGGCCACCAGCAGTCGACCGTGGGCCACGTCGCCGACGATCGATTCCACCACGCGCAGCGCACCGGCCTCGGTGCTGTCGCCGAAGGCCCCATCGAAGCGCGCCGACACGGCATCGGCGTCGACCAGCACGGTGTAGCGTTTCAGCCGCGCGGCCAGGGCCGGCAGCGGCGGCACCACATCGAAGTCAGCGCCGTCCATGAAGCTGTCGGTCACCCACACCTCGAGCCGGCCCGCCTCGGGCTCGTGCAGCCACAGGCCGTAGGGCGAGCGCAGCTCGGCCTCGCCGAAGGTGGCCAGTGGCCGGAATCCGGGCAGCGAGAGCACCTGCACGCGGCGGTTGTCGCGCTCGGCCACGAACAGCAGATCGCCCCAGGCGAACACGCCGTTCGGCCGCTTGAACTGGCCCGGGGCCTCGCCCTCGGCACCGACACGGCGCAGCAGCGCGCCGGTCTCGCCGTCGTGCACCAGCAACTGGTGGGTCTCCTTGGCACTGCTGATCACCCACCGCGTACCGCCCGGTGCCGACCACGCCGTGGGCGAGTCGACTTCGTCGTGGGGGCTGGGCGGCGTGGTGAAGGCTTCCGCCACCTCGGCGTGGGCGAGGCGCGCGTCGGCCAGGCGTGGGCCTTCGGCCACGGCCGCGTCGGCAGCGGCCTCCGGCTCGGCCGTGGGCGCAGCCCCCCCGGCCGGGAACAGGGCGCAACCCGGCAGGGCCAACATCGCCGCCAGGGCGACAGGGCGCACGAGCGGCAGGGGGCGGTGGGGAGCGGAACGCGGCATGCGGCGACTCGGTGGGCGAGGCCCGGAGCCTATCCCACGCCGGCGCCAGCGATGAAGGTTTGACGAAGGAACCGTCATCACCGTGCAACCTGTCCAGCGCGGAATAACGTTTTTCCAACGTCAGGAGCCGCCATGCGCCGCCACCCGCTGCACGCCGCCATCGCCTTCGGGCTCGCCACCGCCGTCTCCGCCCCGGTCGCGCTGTCGCAGACCGCCACGGCAGCGGCCACGCCGTCCCCGGTCCAGCTCGATCGCGTCGAAGTGGTCGGCGAGATCATCTACCGCGACCGTACCGAGGCCACCGCACCGGTGCTCAGCTACGACCTCGCCTACTTCCAGCGCTTCGAACCGCTCACCGTCGGCGACATGCTCAAGCGCGTGCCCTCGATCACCTTCGTTTCCGATGTGCTCGAGTACGACGGTGTCCGGATGCGCGGGCTCGATGCCGGTTACACGCAGATCCTGATCAACGGTCGCCGCGTGCCGGGTGCTGGTTTCGACCGCAGCTTCTTCGTCGACCGCATCCCGGCCGAGATCGTCGAGCGCATCGAGATCGTGCGTTCGGCCTCGGCCGATCGCAGTGGCGATGCGGTGGCCGGTGCGCTCAACATCGTGCTGCGCGACGGCTACTCGCTCGATGGCGGCTATGTGCGCGCCGGTGGCACGCGCTTTGTCGACGACCAGATCGAGCCCACGCTCGGCGCGTTCTGGGGCGGTGAAGCCCTCGGCGGCAACCTGCTGCTCGGCGCCAACATGCAGGGCCGGCGCGCGCCGAAAGACAAGTTCAGTGCGCGCTTCGATGCGCCGGGCGGAACCCTCGACAACACCGAAGTGCAGACCGATGTGCGCTCGGGCACCGACTACGCCTTCAACGCCGACTACCGGATCGCCATCGGCGAGGGCGAGCTGCACCTGCATGGCATGTTCGTGCGCACCGACCGCCTCCAAGACGAGGACTCGATCGAGTACCGCGGCGGCATCGAGAACGCCGATAACCTGCTGACGGTCAACGACAACGACCTCGACATCCAGACCGACAACTACACCATCGGCGCCGGCCTGGTGCTGCCGATGCTCGGTGGCGAGACCGAGATCCGCCTCGACCGCGCCGGTCTGACCGACGACCAGTTCGAGTTCGAGAACGAATGGGAATACCTGCGCGACACCATTCCGTTCCCCGAGGACGACCGCTTCACCCGCGAGGTCTTCGATACCCTGATCGAGGACGCCGAAACGACGGCCGAATTCGCCCACGAGCGCGAGGCCGGCTTCGGCACGCTCAAGTTCGGTCTGCAGGCGACGCTGAAGGAGCGCGACACGCGCATTCTTCAGGATGCGAGCGCGGATGCCCGTTATCGGGTGACGATCCCGAACGCCCCGGGCGTGCGCCCGCCGATCCCCGGCCCGACCCGGCTTCTCGGGCCCGCGCCGGGCGGCGTCAGCACCATCGAGGAAACCCGCATCGACCCGTTCGTGAAGCTGAGCGGCGAGCGGGGCGCGGTGGAGTGGGAGGCCGGCCTGCGCTACGAGCACACCGCCACCGACATCAACGACCTCACCGTGGCCGCCGCCGAGGCGCGCACCGACGTCGACTACGGCTACCTGCTGCCGTCGGCCCACCTGCGCTGGAACCTCGACGACGCCAACCGCGTCACCGCGTCGTTCGCCCGCACCCTGCGTCGCCCCGACTTCAACGCCATCTCGCCGGCGCTGCTGCGTGCGGCGGCCGGCGACAACGACGTGCGCGGCAACCCGCTGCTCGATCCCGAGTCGGCCCTGGGCCTCGACCTGGGCTTCGAGCGCCGCCTCGGCGAGCAGGGCATCGTCGGCCTCAACCTGTTCTACCGCGACATCACCGATCTCGTCGAGCTGGCCAATACCGGTGCTGCGGGCAGCCGGGATGCCCCGACCAACCGCGCCTGGATCTTCCAGCCGCGCAACACCGGCGATGGCCAGGTCTGGGGCGCGGAGTTCGACCTGTCGACCCCGCTCTCGGCCATCGGCCTCGACAACACCGGCGTGTTCGTCAACTACTCGTGGCTCGACAGCGAGATCGAGGACGTGTTCGGCAAGCGCCGCTTCAACAACCAGAGCAACTACGTCTACAACGTCGGCTTCATCCAGGAACTGCCGGAGCTGGAGGCGTCGTTCGGTGCCACCTTCCGCCAGCAGGGCGATGCGCTCAGCCGCGTCGTCGGCGATGAGGTGCGCACCAGCTTCGACGGCGACCTCGAGGCCTTCGTCGAGAAGCGTTTCGGCGAGGCCTGGGTGGTTCGCCTCACCGGCATCAACCTGATCAACCAGTCGAAGGACGAGGTCTTCGACAAGTTCAACACCCTCACCGACCAGATCAACCGCGACTACGACGAGTACGAGCTCGAAACCGAGACCGGCGGTCGCGCCGTGCAGTTGATCGTCCGCTACCAGTTCTGATCGGGGAAAGGCGGGGGGCGGGCTCTCCGCCCCCTGCCGTCACTCGGCTTTGCCGCCGAACAGCCCGCGGTGCAAGGCGCCGTAGACCGCGGTGGCGTCGACCGTGCCTTCGATCACCGATGCGCCCGGGCCGATGCCGCGCACCACGGTGCCACCGGCGCTGTCCGAGTCGCTGGCCCAGGTGATGTAGAACGGGATGCGGTTGCCGCGCGCGTCGGCCGCGGCGAGGAAGGGCTCGCCGTTGTCGCTGTCGAGCAGCGAGCCGCTGGGCGTGCGGTCGGGCAGCGGGCGCGGCAGGTCTTCCGGGTCGTTCAGGTCGTCGCTGGTGGCGTTCATGCCGCCGTTGTCGGAGTCCGAGGCCACCACCACGGTCAGTGCCGGATTGGCCTTGGCCTCCGCCAGCGCCAGCGCAATCGCGCGGTCGGCGCCGGCTGCAGCCTCGATCGTGGCCACCGCGTTGTTCTCGCCGGAGAGGTTGTCGGTGCCTTCCTCGTTGCCAACCACCAGGTAGCCGTTCGGTGCGTCCTTGAGGCGCGTGAGGATGAAGGCCAGCATCACGTCGAAGCGCGGTGCCTGCGGCTGGAAGGCCGGCAACCCCGCTTCGGCGAGACCGGCCTCGTCCATCTCGTTGAAGGTGCTGTCGGCGGCGAACAGCCCCAGCACCTTGCGCGCATCGGCGGGAACGGCGGCGAGCTCGTCGGCGGTGAACACCACGGTGTAGCCCGCGGCCCGGGCTTCCTCGACGAGATTGCGGCCGTCCTCGCGCACCCCGTCGCCGTGGCGGCCCGTCGTGCCCTTCGGCAGGAAGAACATCTCGCCACCGCCGAGCGCGATGTCGGGTTGCGCGGCGAGCAACTGCGAGGCGATTTCAGCCTCTTCATCGCGGCTGGCCACGCCGGCCACGAAGGCGCCGGTGCCGGGCTCGGTGAGTGAGGACGAGTTCAGCAGCGCGACCGCCTTGCCGGCGGCCTTGGCCTCCATCAGCAGGCTCTTCGACTGGCCCGAGGCCGCGACCGGCACCTGCCCGTCGATCAGCCCGTAGCTGTCGAGCTTGGCGCGCACGCCGAACGCGTGCGTGGTGGCGCCGCCGTTCGAGCTCTGGTTGACGCTGTCGAGGCTGGGCCCGACATAGATCGCCAGGCGCGGCAGCGCGTCCCAGGCGAGGCGGCCATCGGGGCCAACCTGCATCAGCCGCGTTGCCGCCCAGGTGTTTGCGCCCATGCCATCCGGGTGCAGGAAGATCGCGCTGCCGGCACGCGCACCGGTGGCCGCGGCGACGTCGGTGCTTGCGGCGGCGTCGGTGCTTGCGGCGGCGTCGGTGCTTGCGGGCGGGGTGGCGGCGTCAGCGGCCGGTGCTTCGGCGGCGGGCTGGCAGGCGGTCAGCG
>DMHI01000043.1 GCA_003449515.1 Lysobacteraceae bacterium
GGCGGGCGGCCAGCGCGTGGTGGCCGAGGGCGTACCGGCGTGGAATCCGGAGCTCGACGTGACGCCGGGCACGCTGATCGACGTGATCGTGACGGAAAAGGGCGTCATCGAGCGCCCCGACGAGGCGGCGATGCGGGCGGTGTTCGGGGGCGGCTGACGGCCGCGGCGCGCGACCGGGATCGGGGTCAGCATCGGCCGCCGTGAGGCCCTTCGTCGGGGACGCTGGAAGCGTTGTAAGTCGTTGATTTTCCGATGAGAAAAGCTGCATCGAGGCATGCGCCTCTGGTACACTCGGCGCTTCCGCACGCCGCCTGAGTCCGATGTCCGATCTCGCCAAGGAAATCATCCCGGTCAACCTCGAAGACGAGATGCGCAAGAGCTACCTCGATTACGCCATGAGCGTGATCGTGGGCCGCGCACTCCCCGACGTCCGGGACGGCCTCAAGCCGGTCCACCGTCGCGTGCTCTTCGCCATGGACGAGCTCGGCGCGCACAGCAACAAGCCGTACTACAAGTCGGCGCGCATCGTCGGCGACGTCATCGGCAAGTACCACCCGCACGGCGACACCGCGGTGTATGACACGCTGGTGCGCATGGCGCAGCCGTTCTCGCTGCGCTACATGCTGGTCGACGGCCAGGGCAACTTCGGTTCGGTCGACGGCGACGCGCCGGCGGCCATGCGATACACCGAGGCGCGCATGTCGCGCATCGCCCACCAGATGATGGCCGACATCGACAAGGACACCGTCGATTTCCAGCCGAACTACGACGAGAAGGAGCTCGAGCCGACGGTGATGCCGACGCGCTTCCCGAACCTGCTGGTGAACGGTTCGGCGGGCATCGCGGTGGGCATGGCGACCAACATCCCGCCGCACAACCTCGGTGAGGTGATCGACGCGACCATCGCGCTGATCAACGAGCCGGAGGCCAGCATTTCCGACCTGATGCAGCACATCCCGGGCCCGGATTTCCCGACCGGCGGCATCATCAACGGCGCGGTGGGCATCCATGCGGCGTACCACACCGGCCGCGGCCGCGCCCGCGTGCGCGCCAGGGCCGAGATCGAAATCGCGCCGAACGACCGCGAGGCGATCGTCGTCACCGAGCTGCCGTACCAGGTCAACAAGGCGCGGCTGATCGAGAAGATCGCCGAGCTGGTGAAAGAGAAGAAGCTCGAGGGCATCAGCGAGCTGCGCGACGAGTCCGACAAGGACGGCATGCGCGTCTACATCGAGGTCAAGCGCGGCGAATCCGCCGAGGTCGTGCTGAACAACCTCTACGCGCAGACGCAGATGGAGACGGTGTTCGGCATCAACATGGTGGCGCTGGTCGACGGCCGCCCGCAGATCCTGAACTTGAAGCAGTTCCTCGAAGCCTTCATCCGCCACCGCCGCGAAGTGGTGACGCGCCGGACGATCTTTGACCTGCGCAAGGCCCGCGAACGCGCGCACATCCTCGAAGGCCTGACGGTCGCGCTCGCCAACATCGACGCGATGATCGAGCTGATCAAGACGTCCGAAAGCCCCGCGGTCGCGAAGGAGCGCATGCTCAGTCGTACCTGGGCGCCGGGCCTCGTCAGCGCGCTGCTCGGTGCCGCCGGCGCCGAAGCCTCGCGCCCCGAGGACCTGCTGCCGGGCTACGGGCTCATCGACGGCGGCTACCGCCTGTCGGAGGCGCAGGCGAAAGAGATTCTGGAAATGCGCCTCTCGAAGCTCACCGGGCTCGAGCACGAGAAGCTCACCGACGAATACAAGGCGCTGCTCGAGACCATCCGCGGCCTGATCGAGATCCTCGAGAACCCCGAGGTGCTGCTGCAGGTCATCCGCGACGAGCTGATCGCGGTGAAAGACGAGTTCAACGACGCGCGCCGCACCGAAATCCGCGCCAGCGAGGAGGACCTCGACGTCCTCGACCTGATCACGCCGGAAGACGTGGTGGTCACGCTCTCGCACACCGGCTACATCAAGCGCCAGCCGGTCACGGCCTACCGCGCGCAGAAGCGCGGCGGCAAGGGCCGCTCGGCGACGGCGGTCAAGGACGAGGACTTCATCGAGCGCCTGTGGGTGGTCAACACGCACGACACGCTGCTCGCGTTCACCAGTGCCGGCCGCGTGTTCTGGGTGTCGGTGTACCAACTGCCCGACGCCGGGCCGAACTCGCGCGGCCGCCCGATCGTCAACTGGATCCCGCTGACCGAGGGCGAGAAGGTGCAGGCCGTGCTGCCGGTGCATGAGTACCGCGAGGACCAGTTCGCGTTCTTCGCGACCCGCGACGGCACGGTCAAGAAAACGCCGCTCTCGGAGTTCGCGTTCCGCCTCGCCAAGGGCAAGATCGCCATCAACCTCGACGAGGGTGACGCGCTGGTCGACGTTCAGATCACCGACGGCAGCCGCGACGTGATGCTGTTCGCCAGCGGCGGCAAGGCCGTGCGCTTCGCCGAGGACGAGGTGCGCGCCATGGGCCGCACCGCCACCGGCGTGCGCGGCATGAAGCTCAGCACGGGTGAGCGCGTGGTCGCGATGGTCGTCGTCGATGGCGACAACGACGTGCTGACCGCTTCCGCGAACGGCTTCGGCAAGCGCACCGAGGTGGGCGAGTACCCGCGCAAGGGCCGCGGCACGATGGGCGTCATCGCCCTGCAGACCAGCGAGCGCAACGGCGCGCTGGTCGGCGCGCTGCAGCTCTCCGAGAAGCATGACGTCATGTTGATCTCCGATCAGGGCACGATGGTGCGCACCCGCGCTGCGGAGATCGCGCAGGTCGGCCGCAACACGCAGGGCGTCACGCTGATGCGCGTCGCCGCCGGCGAGCGACTGATCGCGCTCGAAGCCATCGAAGCGATCGATGCCGAAGGCGACGCAGCGGCAGACGATGGACAACCGGCCGACGAGGCCACGCCGCAGGAATGATCCCGCGGCGTCACGACGGAACACTGACGCCAGCCGGCGTCGCCCAGGACGAACGATGCCATCGACCGCTCGCCATCCTTCTGTCGTCGCACTGGCGCTGCTGATCGCCGCTGCCGCGTTCACCGTCGGTGCTGACGCGGCGAGGAGCGCCAGCTTCGCTCCGGCAACCGATGCCCCGGTGCCCAGCGGCGCGATGGCGGCCGCACCGGGCTTGGCACCCGGCGCCGCGGCCATCGCCCGCGCCCGCGACACGGTGATGCCGCATGTGGTCAGCATCCTCGTGGTGCGCGAGGATTTCGAGGGCGGTGAGCCGAAGCTCAGCGTCTCCAGTGGCAGTGGCACCGTGGTCACGGCGGAAGGCCACATCGTCACCAACGCCCACGTCACCGCCAAAGGCCGCAGCTACCGCGTGGTCTTCGGCGATGGCCGCGAGCGCGAGGCGACGCTGGTGGGGCAGGACAACGCCTCCGACCTCGCCGTGCTGCGGGTGCGTGGCGAGCCCGTGCCGATGCCGCACGCGCGCTTCGCTTCCCGCGATGACCTGCGGCCCGGCGAGACGGTGCTGGCGATGGGCGCGCCCTGGGGGCTGTCGAACTCGCTGTCGGCGGGCGTGGTCAACAACCCGCGCCGCCTGCTGGTGTCGCTGTTCGAGGATGAAGCCGACTACGAGAGCCGCCTCGACGATGATTCCCCCACCGGCCGCTACTACGCATGGATCCAGCACGATGCGGCGATCGCACCGGGCAACTCGGGCGGTCCGCTGGTCGATCTCGACGGCGCGATCGTCGGTGTCAACACGCGCGGCATGCTGTTTGGTGGCGATCTGGCGTTCGCGATTCCCGCGTCCGACGTGGAGGCCGTCGTCGCCGAGCTGATCGCGCAGGGTCAGGTGCGCCGCAGCACGCTGGGGCTGCGGCTGCGCTCGCTGCGGGGCAGTGGCGCAGCGACCGGGGTGCTGGTGAACGCCGTGGAGCGTGACAGCCCTGCCGCGAAGGCCGGGCTGCGCCCCGGCGATCGACTGCTCACGCTCGACGGTGCTGCGCTCGATGCGCCACAGGCGGTCGATGTGCCGGCCATCCAGCGCCGCTTCGCGGAACTGCCGCCCGGCCTGCGGGTCCGGCTCACCGTCGCTTCGGCCGGCGGCGAGCGCGGGGTGACGGTGGTGCCCGAGGCCGAGGAGGGCGCGCCCGGAGCTTCGGCCGCATTCGCGCCGTTCGGCCTTGCCGTCCAGGTGCTCACGCCGCGCATGAGCGAGCGCCGTCGGCTCGATGTCGATGCCGGCCTGCTCGTGACCAGCCTGCGCGCCGGTGGCCCGGCCACCACGGCCCGGCCGCCGCTGCCGGTGGGCGCGGTGCTGCTGTCGATCGACGGCCAGCGGGTCGCCACGATCGACGACCTCGAGCCCTGGCGCGCGGCCCGGCGACCCGCGCGGCCGCTGGTGGTCGCCTACCTCGCCGGTGGCGAGCG
This sequence comes from Lysobacteraceae bacterium, assembly GCA_003449515.1. GTDB lineage: Bacteria > Pseudomonadota > Gammaproteobacteria > Xanthomonadales > Xanthomonadaceae > Silanimonas. The sequence continues at coordinate 4,377 of DMHI01000043.1, forward strand.
CCGCGTGTCGGCGCTGACGCCGTTCTGGGGTGATCGGGTGCGCGAGCCGCTGCCCGAGCTTCCCAAGGCCTGGGCCGGCGTCGACGTGCAGCCGATCCCGGTCTCGCTGGCCACCGTGCTCGGCCTCGGTGCGCCGGGCTTCCGCATCACCCGGGTGTATCCGGGCAGTGCGCTGGGCGCGGCCGGTGCCCGCGTTGGCGACCTGCTCACGGCGATCGACGGCGTGCCCCTCGATGCCGTCAACGACTCGCGGCCCGAACTGTTCGCGCAGCGGGTGAGCGAGTTCGGGATCGGCGATGCCGTGGTGTTCGAGGGTCGGCGCGAGGGAAGGGTGCAGCGTTGGCGCACCACGCTCGTCGCATCGCCGGTGCCGCTCGCCGGGCTGCGCTCCACCGAGGTGGCGATGTTGCGCGCCCAGCTTCGCGAGTTGGGTTTCCACGATCGCGTCGAGCGCGACCTGCCGGCCACCCAGGCGGGCGTGGTGGTGCAGGTGGTGGAGGCGGGAGGGGCGGCAGGGCTGGCCCACCTGCGCGCGGGCGACGTGATCGTCCGCATCGGCGGTCGCGCGGTGGACGGTCTCGACAGCGTCCGTCCGGCGCTGCAGGAGGCGGCGCGCGCGGGCGAGCGGATCGCCGTCGAACTCATCCGCGGCGGCGAGACCCGCATCGCCGTCATCGCCCGCCGCTGGATCCCGGAGACGCCCTGATGCGCGCCCCGTCCGCCACCGCCGCCGCGCTGGCCACCGTGCTCGCGCTGTTGTTCCCCGCCATCCCGAGCGCCGCCGCGGACGCCGCCGCGGACGCCGGTGCGGGCGCCGATCGC
>DMHI01000206.1:0-220 GCA_003449515.1 Lysobacteraceae bacterium
CGCCTGGCGCGCCGCGATCCCGGCGCCGCCGAGCGCACGCTCGCCGCACTGGCGGGCCTGCTGCCCGCCAACAGCGCCGAGCACGGCCGTGTGCGTGCCGCCATCGCGCTGTGGACGGCCGCCAATTTCGAGCCCGAGGCCGCACGCCGCATCGCCGCCGTACCGGCCACCGCCTTCGACGACGCCCTGCACGGCTGGGCGGTGCGCGAGGCGCTGGCGC
>DMHI01000206.1:538-6776 GCA_003449515.1 Lysobacteraceae bacterium
GCGGTGCGCGAGGCGCTGGCGCGTGGCGATCGCCGCGGCGCGCTGGCGGCGATCGAACGCATGCCGGCCGCGCTGCGCGGCAGCGCGCAGTGGCAGTACTTCGAAGCGCGGCTGCGCGAAGACCTCGGCGATGCCGCAGCCGCCGTGCCGCTGTTCGCTGCCGCGGCGAAAAGCCCGACCTTCCACGGCTTCCTCGCCGCCGACCGCGCCGGCGCGCCCTACGCGCTGTGCCCGCGCGAGCCGAGCGGCGACACCACGCTGCGCCGTGAGGTGGCGGCCAATGCCGCGCTGCGGCGGGCGATCGCGCTGTTCCAGATCCGTCGTCCGCAGCTCGCCGCCCTCGAGTGGCAGGCCGCCGTGGCCGACATGGACGATGCGCGCCGCGTGCTCGCGGTGGAGCAGGCGCTGGCGGCGCGCTGGCACGACCGCGCCATCTTCGGCATGCCGGCCAATCCCGAGGCCTTGCTGCACTACTCGCTGCGCTTCCCGCTGCGCCATGCATCGCTGATCCGCCGCGAGTCGCGGCGCCACGGCCTCGAGCCCTCGCTGGTGGCGGCACTCACGCGCGCCGAGAGCGCCTTCATGCCGGAAGCCCGCTCGCCGGCCGACGCCCGCGGGCTCATGCAACTGCTGCCCTCCACCGCCCAGGGCGTGGCCCGCCGCCTCGGCAAGCCCTGGGGTGGCGGCGACAGCCTGTACCGCCCCGAGGTCAACGTACCGCTCGGCACCGCCTACCTCGCGCAGCGCATCGGCGACAACGGCGGCCTCGCCTTCCGCGCCATCGCCGCCTACAACGCCGGCCAAGGGGCGGTGAACCGCTGGGTGGCGGCGCGCCCCACGCTGCCGGCCGATTACTGGATCGAGACCATCCCGTTCCGCGAGACCCGCGAGTACGTGCCGCGCGTGCTGGCCTTCAGCGTGATCTACGACTGGCGCCTCGATGGCCGCAGCCGCTCGCTGACCGACCGCCTCGAGGGCCGCGCCGACCACAACCCCCGCACCTTCGCCTGCCCCGACAAGGCCTCCCCATGAACATCACCGTCCTTGGCGGCACCGGCTTCATCGGCCGCGTGCTGCTCGCCCGCCTCGCGCAGGAGGGTCACGCGCTCACCGTGCTGTCGCGCAATCCGCACGCCCACCTCGTGCGCCTGCTGCCACCCGGCACCCGCGTCGTCACCGGCGACGTCTACGACCCTTCGCTGCTGAAAAGCGCATTCGCCGGCCAGGATGCGGTCATCAACCTCGTCGGCATCCTCAACGAATCCGGCGACAACGGCCGCGGCTTCCAGCGCGCGCATGTGGCGCTGACCAAGCTGGTCATCGCCGCCTGCCAGCTCGCTGGCGTGAAGCGCCTGCTGCAGATGAGCTCGCTCAACGCCGGGCGTGGCGACAGCTTCTACCTGAAGTCGCGCGGCGAGGCCGAGGCCGCGGTGAAGGCCAGCGGCCTCGACTGGACGATCTTCGAGCCCTCGGTGGTGTTCGGTCCGGGCGACGGCTTCTTCTGCCGCTTCGGCGACCTGCTGAAGCTCTCGCCGTTCCTTCCCCTGGCCAAGGCCGGCACCCGGTTCGCGCCGGTCTACGTGGGCGACGTGGTCGAGGCGATGCGCCGCGCCCTGCACAACCGCGAATCGGTGGGGCAGGTCTACGAGCTCTACGGCGCCGAGACCTTCACTCTGGGCGAGCTGGTGCGGATGACGGCGAAGCAGCTCGGCCTGAAGCGCCTCGTGCTGCCGCTGCCCGACGCGCTGGGTCGCCTGCAGGGCTTCGTGTTCGATTTCGTGCCGGGCAAGCCCTTCTCGTCCGACAACTACCGCTCGCTGGCGCTCGACTCCGTGGGGGCCATCGATGGGCTGCACCGGCTTGGCATCACGCCCACGCGCATTGGTCCGCTGCTGCCGGAGATCCTCGGCTCCGACGCGGTGAAGCAGCCCCGCTATGACCGCTACCGTCGCACTGCCCGCTGAGGCCCGCGTCTATCTCGTCGGCGGCGCCGTGCGCGACGCCCTGCTCGGGCGCACGCCGGGCGACCGCGACTGGGTCGTGGTGGGCACCGATGCGGCAGCGATGCGCGCGGCGGGCTTCAAGACCGTCGGTGCCGACTTTCCGGTGTTCCTGCACCCGCTCACCGGCGAGGAGTACGCGCTGGCGCGCACCGAGCGCAAGTCCGGCCGCGGCTACACCGGCTTCGTCGTCCATTCCGATCGCAGCGTAACGCTCGAAGACGACCTGCTTCGCCGCGATTTCACCATCAATGCCATCGCGCAAGGCGATGACGGCGCGCTGATCGACCCGCTGGGCGGACAGCGCGATCTCGAGGCGGGCGTGCTGCGCCACTGCAGCCCGGCCTTCGCCGAAGACCCGCTGCGCGTCCTGCGCGCCGCGCGCTTCATGGCGCGATTCGCGCCGCTGGGCTTCACCGTACACCCGGACACGCTGGCGTTGATGCGCGGCATGGTCGCGGCCGGCGAGCTCGCCCACCTCGTGCCGGAACGCGTCTGGCAGGAGCTGAAGCGCGCGCTGGGCGAAGCGCAGCCCTCCGCCTTCCTGCGCACGCTGCGCGAGTGCGGCGCGCTGGCCGTCGTGCTGCCGGAAGTCGACGCCCTGTACGGCGTGCCGCAGCGCGCCGAGTACCACCCGGAAGTCGACACCGGCATGCACACCGAGAGGGTCGTCGACATGGCCGCGCGGCTCGCGCCCGGCGATGCCGCGATCGGCTTCGCCGCGCTGACGCACGACCTCGGCAAGGCGCTGACGCCGCGCGAGGTGCTGCCCAAGCACCCGATGCACGAGCAGACCGGCTTGGCACCGCTGGCCGCGCTGTGCGCGCGCCTGAAGGTGCCGAATGCCGAGACGCAGCTCGCCGCCGACGCCTGCCGCGAGCACCTCAACGTGCACCGCTTCGACGAACTGCGCGATGCCACCGTGTTCGACCTGATCGAACGCTGCGGCGGGCTGCGCCAAGGCTCGCGCATCGATGCACTCGCGCTTGTGTGCGAAGCCGACAAACGTGGCCGGCTTGGGCACTCGGAAGCCGACTACCCGCAGGCCCGCGCGCTGCTCGCCTGCCGCGACGCCGCGCTCACCGTGCAGGCGAAAGACGTGATGCGCGAAGGCCTCGAAGGCCCGGCGCTGGGCGAGGCGCTGCGCAAGGCGCGCATCCAGGCCATCAGTGCGGCGCGGCGATCCTTCAGCGCAGCCTGACCCGCAGCGGCGATCGCCCAGCCGCCTACAGCCGCCGCGACAGCTCGCCAAAGGCGAACGCCGCCGACAGATCGACGTCGCGGGTGAAGCCCATCACCTGGAAGCGCTCGCCCATCTCGCCGGGCAGCGTCAGCTTGCGGATCTCGTTGACGCGCCGATGCCGCTCGCGGTCGTCGAGCACCGCTTCGGCTTCAGCAATCCGCTGCGGCAGACCGTTGGCGATCAGGAAGCTCGACTGGCTGCAGTAGCCGGCGAAGTCGAAGCCGGCATGCACGCCGCCTTCCGCCAGCGCGGTGAAGTCGACGAAGGCGGTGATGTCCTGCAGCCCCGGCAGGAAGAACGGATCGCCGTGCGCGCGATGGCGGTAGTGGCAGACCAGCGTGCCGTCGCTGCGCTCGGGCAGGTAGAACTCGCGGCGCGGGTAGCCGTAATCGACGAACAGCATCGCGCCCTGCTTCAGCAGCCCGCCGATGGCCTGCACCCAGTACGGCAGCTGCGGCAGCACTTCCGAACGATAGCCGTCGGGCAGCGGCGCGCCGAGCGAACGCTCGACGTGGCGCACTGCGGCGCGCACCAGCGCGTCGGCGGGCTGGTCGACGCGGATGAAGTCACCGTTCGCATCGAGGCTGACGAACTCCTCGTACACCTCGCCCTCGTGGATGGCGAAGCGTGTGGTCGGCAACGCGTCGAGCACCTCGTTGGCGAACAGCACGCCGGCCCACTCGCCTTCCGGCGGGCCGTCCAGCCAGTCGCAGCGTGCGAACACGGCCGAAGGCAGCTGCTCGCGCAGCCGCTGCTGCTGGCGCTGGCGCAAGTCAGCACTCGGTTCGAGGATGGCGTAGCGTTCAGGCAGCACACCCAGCCGCTCGGCATGTGTGAGAAACGCCACCGCGAAGGCGCCGCTGCCGCCGCCCAGCTCGAGGAAGCCAGGATGCCGCAGGCCGCGCAGCACCGGCGACACCGCCTCGCACACGCATTCCGCGAACACGCTGCCCAGTTCGGGCGAAGTGATGAAGTCGCCGGCCTCGCCGAACTTCATCGCGCCCGCGCTGTAGTAGCCCAGGCCCGGCGCGTACAGCGCCAGCTCCATGAAGCGCGCGAACGGGATCGCGCCGTTCTCGCGGCGGATCGCCGCTGTCAGGAACTCGACCAACCGCGCGCTGTGCTCGCGCGCCAAATGGCCGGGTTCGGGCAGGCCGAACGTACTCATCGAACACTCGCAAAGAAACCGGCACCAAGGATACCGCCCCTGCACGCGGAGCCCGTGTACCCTCGCAGCGATGAACCCCTCGACGAACCCCGTTGCCCTCGTCACCGGTGCCGCCAGGCGCGTGGGTGCGGCGATCACGCGGCACCTGCACGCGCACGGCTTCGAGGTGGTGATCCACCACCGTGCCTCGCCGACCGAGGCCGCCGCGCTGGCCGCCCAGCTCGACTCGCGGCGTGCAGCAAGCGCCCTCGTCGTGCAGGCCGACCTCGGCGATATCGCGGCGCTGCAGGGCATCGTCGATGCCACGATCGCGCGCTTCGGCCACCTCGATGCGCTGGTGAACAATGCGTCGGCCTTTCATCCGACGCCGATCGGCCGCGCCACCGGGGACGACTGGGCGGCGCTGTTCGACAGCAATGCGAAAGGTCCGTTCTTCCTCGCGCAGGCCGCCGCGCCGCATCTGCGCAGCGCCGGCGGTGCCATCGTCAACCTCGTCGATGTCTATGGTGATCGGCCGCTGCGCGAGCACACCATCTACTCGATGGCCAAGGCTGCGAACGCGATGCTGGTGAAATCGCTGGCGGTCGAACTCGGGCCGGAGGTGCGCGTCAACGGCGTCTCACCCGGCGCGATCCTGTGGCCGGAAGCTGGCAAGAGCGAGACCGCGAAAGCGGCGATGCTCGCCAAGACCGCGCTGAAACGCGTGGGCTCACCGGACGACATCGCCGAGGCGGTGCGCTGGTTGTTGCAGGACGCGCGCTACACCACGGGACAGATCCTCGCCGTCGACGGTGGACGCCTGCTCAATCTCTGAGTGGCGGCGCATCCGCCGTTGCAGCGCGATCCAAGCGCAACATGGCGACCACAGGCGGCGACTCGAACGCCGCATGCAAGCTCCACAATGCCGCCAGCGTGCGGCCCTGTAGCGGATCGACGAAGTCCGGGGCGATGTCGGCCAGCGGCTTCAGCACGAAGGCGTGTTTCAGCTCCGGGCGCGGCAGTTGCAGGTTCCCCGCGCCGCGCATCACCCGGTCATCGAAATACACGATGTCGACATCGAGCGTGCGCGAGGAGAATCGCGGCAGGTCGCGGCGGCGCCCGTGGCGGTCCTCCAACGCGTGCAGCCAGTCGTTGAGCGCCTGCGGTTCGAGGTCGGAGTGGATCGCCGCCGCACAGTTCAGAAACTCCGGCCCCTCGAAGCCCACCGCCGGTGTGCGATAGACCGGCGACACCGCCACCGCGCCGAAGCGCGCGCGCAGTTCCACCACCGCCGCGCGCAGGTAATGCTCGGGGGATTCGTTGCTGCCGAGACTGAGCAGCGCAAGGCCCGGCCCGCGCACCGCCACGCCGTGCGCATCGCGCGCCACCGCGCCGTCGCCGCCGCGCTCCCCTGCGCTCATCCGCGCGTCCGCTCGATCAGGATGCCGACCGCCTTGGCCCCGCGCACCGCGCCCGGCTTCGACAGCTTCAGCCGCACCCACGGCACTTGGAACTCGTCGGTGATGATGGCGGCGCAGCGCTCGGCCAGCGTTTCCACGAGGCCGAAGCCCGACTCGCCGACGAACTGGATCAGCCGCTTGCTCACCGCCTTGTAGTCGAGCGTGTCCTCGATGGCGTCGCTCGCCGCCGGCTTGCGGTTGTCGAAGCCCATCTCGATGTCGAGCACGATCGGCTGCTTGATGCGCCGCTCCCAGTCGTAGATGCCGATCGTGCACTCGATCTCGAGCGCTTCGATGAAAACCTTGTCCATCCGGTGTCCTTGATCCGCGGCGGCCCTCGCGACCGCCTCGCCCCGAAGGGCCTGACGAGGCGTCAGCCTGCCACCGG
>DMHI01000170.1 GCA_003449515.1 Lysobacteraceae bacterium
CAGCGCCATGCGCGCCGCGCGGTCGGGCTCGGCCGCGATGAGTGATTTCAACGAATGGCCCGCGAGGCGGGCGCCGTGGGACTTCAGGGGGGCCAGGCGCGCCGCGATCGGGTGCATTCGTTGTCCTGGGGTCAGGCGGCCTGCGCCGGGATGCTGTGGTTGGTGTGTGTGAGGCGGTTCTGGCGATCGACGTAGACCAGCGTCGGCTTGAACTTGGCGGCCTCCGCTTCGTCGAGCTGGCCGTAGGCGCAGATGATGACGAGGTCACCGGGGCCGGCGAGGTGCGCCGCGGCGCCGTTCACCGAGATCACGCCGCTGCCCTCTTCGCCGCGGATCGCGTAGGTGACGAAGCGCGCGCCGTTGTTGATGTTGAAGATGTGCACCTGCTCGTACTCGCGGATGCCCGAGACGTCGAGCAGGCGGCCGTCGATCGCGCACGAGCCCTCGTAGTGCAGCTCGGCGTGGGTGACGGAAGCGCGGTGGATCTTGGCTTTCAGCAGGGTGAGCTGCATGGTGGCGGTCCAGAGTGAGGGCGCGGAGTGTAGGGGCGCGGATTTGAGCCCGCAATCAGGCTCGTCACGCTTTCAAGCGTTTCACAATCGGTGTTCAGCCAGCGTCGACGGTGACCCCAGCGCGCCGCCGGCTCAGTGGTCGGGGCCGTCGAACTCGAGGTTGTCGATCAGCCGCGTGCGGCCGAGGCGCGCCGCGATCAGGCCCAGCAGCCCGATCTCGTTGCCGGCCGCCGGCGGCGAGAGGTCGGCGCGGCGGATCGCCGCGTAGTCGACCGCGAAGCCCGCCGCGCCCAGACGCTCGACGGCCTCCTGCTCCACCCCGGCCAGCGGCAGCCCCTGCGCCGCCTGCTCACGCATCGTGCGCAGGTTGCGGATGATCTCGACAGCGACCTTGCGCTCGTCCCCGGACAGGTACTGGTTGCGCGAGCTCATCGCCAGACCGTCGGCTTCGCGCATCGTCGGGCCCGGCACGATGTCGATGGCGAAGGCGAGGTCCTTGGCCATGTGCTTGATCACCTGCAGCTGCTGGTAGTCCTTGCGGCCGAAGATCGCCACATCGGGATGCACCATGTTGAACAGCCGCGCCACCACGGTGGCGACGCCGTCGAAATGCCCCGGCCGATGCGTGCCCTCCAGCACGTCGGCGAGACCCGGCACGCGGATGCGCACGGCCGCCTCCGCACCGAGCGGGTAGATCGTCTCCACCGACGGCAGGAACAGCAGGTCGCAGCCGGCCTGCGCCAGCCCTTCCGCGTCGGCCTCGGGCGTGCGCGGGTAGCGCGCGAAATCCTCGCTGGGGCCGAACTGCGTCGGGTTCACGAACACGCTGGCCACGACCTTGTCGGCGTTCTGCTTCGCCAGCTCGATCAGCGAATGATGGCCGGCGTGCAGGTTGCCCATCGTCGGCACCAGCGCGATGCGATGGCCCTGATCGCGCCAGCCGGCCAGATGCGCGCGGAGCTCGGCGATGCTGCGGACGGTGCGGATCATGCGTAGGCGTGCTCGGGCGCAGGGAAGGTGCGCGAACGCACGGCCTCGGCGTAGGCGCGCACGGCGCCCTGCACCGAGCCGCCGTTGCTGAGAAAATTCTTGACGAAGCGCGGGCGACGACCGCCGCTCACGCCCAACAGATCGTGCAGCACCAGCACCTGCCCGTCGCAGTCGAGGCCGGCGCCGATGCCGATGGTGGGGATCGACAGCTCTTGGGTGATCGCCGCGGCCAACGCCGACGGCACGCACTCCAGCACCAGCGCGGATGCACCGGCGGCCTCGACCGCCAGCGCGTCGCACTTCAGGTGCTCGGCGGCGGCGGCCTCGCGGCCCTGCACCTTGTAGCCGCCGAGGCGCAGCACCGACTGCGGCGTCAGGCCGAGGTGCGCGCAGACCGGGATCTCGCGCTCGACGAGGAAACGGATGGCGTCGAGCTTCACCCCAGCGCCCTCGATCTTCACCATCGCCGCGTGGCCTTCTTTCAGCATGCGCAGGCTGGCGTCGAAGGCGCGCTCGGGCGTGGCATCGGCGCCGAACGGCATGTCGGCCACCAGCAGCGCGCTCTTCAGGCCACGCGCCACCGCGCGGCAGTGGTAGACGATGTCGTCGACCGTCACCGGCAGCGTACTCGCCTCGCCCTGCACCACCATGCCGAGCGAATCGCCCACCAGCACGAAATCGACGCCTTCGGCATCGAGCACCGCCGCGAAGCCGGCGTCGTAGGCGGTCATCGCCACGATCGGCGTGGCAGCGACTTTCAGCCGGCGCAGGTCGGGAACGGTGACGGGCGGGCGCGGCGGCGGCGCGTCGGAGGCGTACATGGGTGGGGCGAAGGCCGGTCGCGAACGGGTGCTTACGGTATCGCTTCGATGCCCGTGCAATCCAGCGCATCACGCAGGTCGGCGACAGCACCCAGACCGGGCAACGCCAGCGCGGGCGCGATCTCGGCCCAGGGCACCAGCACGAAGGCGCGCTCGGCAAGGCGCGGGTGCGGCAGTTGCAGCGCGGGTGTATCGAGCGTGACGCCCTCGATGGCGAGCAGGTCGAGGTCCAGCGTGCGCGGGCCCCAGCGCCGCTCATGCGCACGATCGCGGCCGTGCCGACGCTCGATGCCCTGCAAGACCGCCAACAGCGCCAGCGGCTCGATCGCGGTCGACAGCTCGGCCACTGCGTTGAGGAAATCCGGCTGCTGCTCGAGCCCCCAGGCCGGCGTGCGGTAGCGGCGGGAAACCTTGACCACGGCAACGCCCGCGGTCGCGTCAAGGGCGGCCAGCGCGGCGTCGAAGGTACCGGCCACCGCCCCGACGTTGCCGCCGAGGCCGATCCAGGCACGATGGGCGGGTCGGGCTTCCACCACAGCCGGGATGTATCGCCCTGCGTCTACTGGCGCGTTCAGCCGCGCGGACGCCGACGGCGTCGACGGCGCGGAGCGCCACCTTCGGGGTCGGGCGTGGCACCGCTGTCGGCCGATCCGGCCTCGACGATGGCGTCGAACGCGGCGGTATCACCGGCGGGGTCCGCGGGCACCTGGGCCTGCGCATCGCGCCAGAACACCAGATCGCCGGCAAGCTCCGGCGCCACCTTGGCGCGCAGTTCGAGGAAATCGAAGGCCGCGCGGAAGCGCGGATGCGCCAACAGACGATGCACGCGCTTCTTCTGCCGCAGGTTGAAGCGCGTCTGCAACATCCAGATTTCCTGCATCGGCAGCGAGAAGCGCCGGGGCAGCGCGATGCGCTGGGCCTGGTGCAGGGTCACGCGGTCGGCCGCGCGCTGCTGGGCCACCGCCGGATCGAGGCCCTGCGCCTGCAAACGCGCCAGCTCGCGGCAATACGCCGGCCACAGCAGCACGGCGTACAGGAAGGCCGGGGTGACCGGCCGGTCATCGGCGATGCGCCTATCGGTATTGCGCAGGCCGTCGAGCAGCATCGCGCGCAGCGAACCGCTGCGGTTGGTGCGCAGCGCCTCGGCGGTTTCCGGCAACAGCGCCGCCAGGAGGTGGTGGCGCTCGAGGCCGACGAAGCTCGCCTCGCCGTGCCCGGCGAGGAACAGCTTCAGCGATTCATCGAACAGTCGCGCCGGCGCGGCCCCGGCCAACAGCGGCGCGAGGCCCGGAATCGGCCCGGCGGCACTCGCGTCGATGGTGAAATCGAGCTTGGCCGCGAGACGGACCGCGCGCAGCATCCGCACCGGATCCTCGCGATAGCGTTTCTCCGGGTCGCCGATCAGCTTCAAGCGGCGGGCGAGCACGTCGTCGTAGCCGCCGGCGTAATCACGCACGGAAAAATCGGCGATCGCGTAGTACAGCGCGTTCGCGGTGAAGTCGCGGCGCACCGCATCGTCCTCGATGCTGCCGTAGACGTTGTCGCGCAGCAGCCGGCCGCCGTCCTCGGTCTCGCGGTCGCCACTGCCGTCGTCGTCGTTGGCGCGGAAAGTCGCGACCTCGATGATCTCGCGGCCGAAGACGACATGCGCGAGGCGGAAGCGCCGTCCGATCAGCCGGCAGTTGCGGAAGGTGTCGCGCACCTGCTCGGGCGTGGCGTCGGTGGCCACGTCGAAGTC
>DMHI01000176.1 GCA_003449515.1 Lysobacteraceae bacterium
GGCCTGCAGGTCGCGGCGGGTGAGGTCGAGGCCCACGCCGTAGCCGCACACCAGGCCAGCGCCTTCGCCGGCGTGGAGTTCGCCATCGGCATCGCGGCCGATCGCCACCACCATTTCCACTTCATGGTGCAGATCGGCGGTGCCGGGCGGGTAGGGCAGGCGCGGGTGCAGGTGCAGGGCATCGGCCGGCTTCATGAAGATCACCGGCGTTCCGCGCTCGACGGCGGCACCCATCTCGCGTGCATGGTCGGCGAAGTTGCGCCCCACGCAGTAGATGCGGTGCACCGGAAAATCGAGATCGCGGCCCGCGAAAGGAAGCCGCGGCGCACCGGGCGCCGCGAACAGGTCGGCCCTCATCGGCTGTGGCTGACCGCGCGCGGCGTCACCACCCGGTATTCGGCCTGCAGTACCTGCGGACTGGCACCGGCCCGGCGCACCCGGCGCATGCGCCGGACCGCGCTGAACGCGAGCATGCCCACGCCAACGAAGATCCCGCCCACCAGCAACACCAGCAGCACCGCGACGCCGACGAGGGCGAAGCCCACACGCAGCAGCGGATGGCGCGGACGGGAGGGGCGGAGGCGGTGCAGTCGGGCGAAGAATCCGGGCATTTCAGGAGTGCGACAATGTTCGGACGCCGAGTATGGAGGGAGCGATGGGCGAGGACGTAAGCGAAGCGTTAATCGAGCCGGCGCAGGTGGTCGACGGTGCACTCGTCGCGCTGCGGCTGGGCACGGGTTCCAACGCGATCGAGGTGCTGGCCCTGCGTCGCGGTGAGGCGCTCAGGGTCTGGCAGAACGCCTGCCCGCATGCCGGACGTCGCCTCGATTACGCACCGGGACGGTTCCTGATGCAGGACGGTCGCCTGGTCTGCGCCGCCCACGGTGCGCAGTTCGAACTCGAGGGCGGGCGTTGTATCGACGGCCCCGGGCGGGGCGGTGGGTTGGCCGTTCTCGAGGTCAGGCCCTGCGGCGCGGCCTGGACCGTTCGCTGGGCAACGGAATGCCCCGCTCCAGCCGGACGTTCTGGGCCCGCCAGATGAGGCCGCCATAGAGCATCGCGCAGGCGGTGAGCAGCATCAGCGCCGGCACCACGCTGCCGATGAGCGTGTCCATGGCGGCTTCCAGATCGACCCGCACCAGCCCGGAGAGCAGCATGGCCGCCACGCCGAGGCTGGCGCCGAGAGAGATCGCCACGCCGGCCCAGCGATAGGGCAGGCGGGTCGTTTCCCGCAGCAGCGCCCGGCTCAGCAGGGCCAGCACGACGAAGGGCGCCAGCAGCGCGGCTTCCATCAGCAGCAGCTTGAAGCCGTAGACGAACAGTGCGAACGCCGTTGCCGAGCCCGCCCCGAGCGCCGCGAAGGCGTCGCTCGCGCCGAGGGCGAGCAGCACGCTGGCCGCCAGCGCGCCCAGCGCCAGCAGCGCGACTTCGAAGCGACTCAGGCAGTCGCTGGGCATCCGCACCTTCCGCTCCTTCGTGATGTTCGCGTGAAAGCTGAAGGTGCACCTTAGCACGGAAAACGCGACGGCCACAGCCGGGGGGCACGAGCTCAGGCGGACAGCACGAAGTGGTCGAGCAGGTTCACGGCGAGCACGGTGACGACGAGGAAGGCCAGCATCAGCGGCAGGCCCAGCCGCAGGTAATCGCGCGGCGAGTAGCCGGCCGGACCGGTCACCATCGCCAGTACCGGGTTCGACGCCGAGAGGAAGTTGTTCGAGGCCGACAGTGCGGCGATCAGCGCGAACGCCACCGGATTCGCGCCCAGCGCCAGGGCGAGGTTGATCGCCATCGGCACCATGATCACGGTCGCGCCGACGTTGCCCACCACCAGCCCGAACAGCGCCGTCAGCAGGCCCAGGGCGAGCTCGATCGCCCAGTCGGGGGTGCCGTCGCCGAGGCGCGCCAGCGTGTGTTGCGCGATCCAGTTCGCGGTGCCGGTCGAATCCATCGCCCAGCCGAGCGGGATCAGGCAGGCCATCAGGAACACCGTCTTCCAACCGATCGCCTGGTAGGCCTCGTCCATGTCGAGCACGCCGGTGACGACCAGGGCGGCGGCGCCGGTCATCAGCGCCAGCGGCACCGGCACCAGCGTGCTGAACGCGAACAGCATGGTCATCACGAAGATGCCCACCGCCCACCACAGCTTGTGCGGGCGCTGCTCGGCCTTCGGGTAGTCGGTGACCACGACGAAGTCGCGTGACTCGGCCGCCTGCGCGAGATCGCTCCAGACGCTGTGGAAAACCAGCATGTCGCCGGCACGCAGCGGCAGCCGGCGCAGGTTCTCGCGCCAGACCTGGTTGTCGCGGTTGATCGCCAGCAGGCTGATGCCGGCGCTCTTGCGCAGCCGCAGTTCCTCGGGGCGGCGTCCGATGAAGCGCGAGGTCGGCGGGATGACGGCCTCGGAAATGCCCGCCCGCGCCGGATTGAAGAGATCGGCGAAATGCCGGAGCCGGTTCGACATCCGCAGCAGGTTCTTCTGCGCGTAGTCGTGGATGGCCTGGCGATCGCCCATGACGCCGATCACGCTGCCCACCCAGAGGCGCTCGTCGGCGGGCGGTGCGAGGCGGCGCTCGCTGCCGGCCGCCAGGGCGAGAAACAGCGGGGCATCGCGGGCCTGTTCGGCGTCGCCGACCGACATGCCCACGAGCGGGCTGTCGGCGCTGAGCGTGAGCTCCCAGAGCTCGCCGCGGATGCCGTAGGCCTGGGCGAAGTAGCTGTCGGTGCGGCCGGGTGCCACGCCCTTGGCAGCGTCGTCGGCCAGCCAGCGTCGTGCGCCGAAATGCCAGTACGCCAGCGCCAGTGCCACCAGCGCCACGCCGATCGGCAGCGGCGCGAACATCGGCAGCGGATCCAGGGCCGCCACGCCCGGCGGCAGGTTGCGGTTGGCGGCGGCGAGCAGGTCGTTGAGCAGGATCAAGGGCGAGCTGCCCACCATGGTCAGCGTGCCGCCCATGATCACCGCGGTGGCGATCGGCAGCAGCAGCCGCGACAGCGCCAGCCCGGTGCGGCTCGAAAGGCGCGAGGCCACCGGCAGCATCAGCGCCGTCACCGCCGGGTTCTGCATGAATCCCGAGAGCAGGGCGGCGAAGCCCGAGCCCAGCAGCAGCAGCCGCGATTCGGCACCCTTCGACCAGCGCAGCAGCGTGCCGGCAACGCGGTTGAGCACGCCGGTGCGATCGAGACCGGCGCCGAGCAGCATGGTCGCGATCAGGCTGATCACCGCATTGCCGGCGAAGCCGTCGAAGAGGCGCTCGGCCGGCACGATACCGAACAGACCGAGCGCCACCAGCACGACCAGCGCGGTGGCGTCGGCGCGGATGCGCTCGATCATGAACATCAGCAGGGTGAAGCCGACCAGCCCCAGCACGACGACCATGTCGGTGCTCAGTGCGAGGTCGGGGGCATCCATCGTCGGTCGCCGTCAGCCGATGCGCTCGAAGAGCAGGTCCCAGACGCCGTGCCCGAGCTTGAGTCCGCGCGTCTCGAAGTGGGTCTGCCGGCGCCACTGCGGGCGCTCGACCGTGCCGCCGACGCCCGCCGTGTTCCGCAGCAGCGGCTCGGCGCCGCAGACCTCGAGCATCTGCCGCGCGTAGTCCTCCCAGTCGGTGGCGAGGTGCAGCAATCCACCGGGCTTCAATCTGGAGGCGATGATCGCGACGAACGCGGGCTGCACGAGGCGGCGCTTGTGGTGCCGCTTCTTGTGCCAGGGGTCGGGGAAGTAGATGCGCACTTCATCGACGCTGGCAGCGGCGACCTCGTGCTTCAACACTTCCACCGCGTCATGGCAGTAGGCCTTGAGGTTCGTCGTGCCGCCGCTGCGATCGGCGATTTCGGCGGCACCTTGCAGCAGCCGGCCGACGCCGGGTGCGTGCACCTCCAGGCCGACCAGATTCTTCTGCGGCTCGTTGGTGGCGGCGAACAGCAGCTGCTCACCATTGCCGAAGCCGATCTCCA
>DMHI01000056.1 GCA_003449515.1 Lysobacteraceae bacterium
ACGAAGGCCGCCGCCACGGCGCCCGGCCCGCTGTTGAGGTACTTGTAGGTGCACCACGCCGCGAAGTCGGCGCCGCTGTCGTGCAGCGCCAGCGGCAGATTGCCGGCGGCGTGCGCGAGGTCGAAGCCCACCACGCAGCCCTGCGCCCGCGCGAGGCGGGCGACGGCGGCCAGATCGAAGGCCTGTCCGGTGCGGTACTGCACGCCCGGCCACAGGACCAGGGCGATGCGTGCGCCGTGCTCGGCGAGCACACGCTCGATCGCCGCCAGCGAGATGACGCCATCGGCCTCGTCGGCCTCGAGCTCGATCAGGTCGGTGGCAGGATCGAAGCCGTGGAAGCGGATCTGCGATTCGACGGCATGGCGATCGGACGGGAACGCGCCGGCCTCGATCAGGATGGCGGCGCGCGCGCGCGTTGGCCGGTAGAAGCTGCACATGAGCAGGTGCAGGTTGACGGTGAGCGTGTTCATCACCGTCACTTCGATGGGAAGCGCGCCGACCACGCGCGCCATCGGCTCGCGCAGGGTCTGGTGGTAGTGCATCCATGGCCGCTCGCCACGGAAGTGGCCTTCCACCGCATTCGTCGCCCAGCTCGCCATTTCCGCAGCGACCGCTGATGCGGCAGCCTTCGGTTGCAGGCCGAGCGAATTGCCGACGAAGTAGTGCAGGTCGCGGTGGTCGTGTCGCGGAATGAGGAATTCGCGGCGGAAACGTGCCAGCGGGTCGGCGGCATCCAGGGCCAGGGCCCCGCTGTCGCGTTCGAGGGAGAGGTCCATGCGAGCTTCGGTGTCGGGGCGGGCGGGCTCAGGCCAGAAAGCGCGCCGACGCGGGATTCAGGTGTCCACACCGCGCACAGGTGCGGTGCGCGACCGATCGGTAGTAGCGCTCGAACACCGGGGTGAACTGGGTTTCGATATCGAGCAGGGGGAAGCGCTCCTCGTGGACGAGGTGGTTGCAGGCGCGGCAGTACCACTGCAGGGCGTCCAATTCGCCGGGGAGCCGCTTGCGTTCGATCACCAGCCCGACCGAGCCGGCCGCGCGCTGCGGCGAGTGCGGCACCCGCGGTGGCAGGTAGAAGCATTCACCGGCTCGGATCGGAATATCGCGCACGCGGCCGTCCTCCTGTACGCGCAGCACCATCTCGCCCTCGAGTTGCTGGAACCACTCCGGGCCGTCCTCGACGTGGAAATCGTCGCGCTCGTTCGGCCCGCCGACGATCATCACGATGTAGTCGCCCTGGACGATGCACTTGTTGCCCACCGGCGGCTTGAGCAGGGGGCGGTTTGCCTCGATCCAGGCCTGCAGGTTGAAGGCGTGGCCCAGCATCAGGCGTTGTCTCGATGGGGGGGGTGCCGGTGGCAGGGCATGGCGATCAGGTCAGGAAAACGTCACCGGCAAGCGTAGCCGTTCGGGCTGCTCCACGAACAGGCTGCGGCGCACGCTCACGGGTGGATCGCCGTGCCCTCAGGCCGGGGTGGCGGGCAGACGCGGCGGCACCTGCTGGGTTTCGTGGTACTCGAAGCCCACGTCGCGCGGACCGAAGCGCGCCACCCGCGAGGTCACGCCCGGCCCCGGCCCGTTGCGGGTGAGGAAGTAGAGCGTGACCACCGCACCGATATGCAGGTCGAAGCCGGCAGGCCGCATGAGGGCGCAGCCGCCCACCGAGAGGTCGAGCACGGCCGTGCGCCAGCCCTGGTGCTCACGCGCGATCAGCACCTCGGCGGCGAAGAACAGGCGGTCGTTGTCGCGGCGGTTGCTGTCGTCCATGTCATCGCTGATGACGTTGCCGATCATCGGCGCGGCACTTCCAGGGCCTGCATCATCTGCGGCACGAGGTCGTCGTCGTGCTCGCCTTCCGGTGGCACGAGATCTTCGAGCAGCACGCCCCAGTCGGCCACGTCGTCGTCGTCGAGGCCGTCGAGGGCGCGGAACTCCGCGTCCATCAGCGCGGCGCGCGCCGAGTCCTCGCTGTCGTAGACCAGTATCCGGCCATCGCAGTCGAGCACATCCGCTGTGCCGCAGTCGCGCACCTGCAGTCGCGCCCAGACCAGCATGCGTGCCGGGCAGGCCACCCACCACGCCGTAGCCACCACCGGGCTGCGTCCGTCGACGCCTTCCCCGGAATCGCTCTCGATGCCACCGTTCATCGTCATCGGTCGTACTCCTTTCGCCTCAGGCCCGGATCGCGATCAGCACCGCGCTGGCCGCGAGCGCCAGCGAGGCGATCCAGCCGCTCAGCATTCCCCAGAAACCGAAGAAGCGCATGTCACGGTCGGCGTGCGGCACGTAGCCGCGCTTCATCAGCCACCAGCTGTAACCCCACTGACCGTCTTCGGTGTCCGCCGCGAACGGCCAGCCGCGATCGCGGTGGTGGCGGTGCGCGAGCAGCCGGAACCCGAAGTGCGCCGGAGCCGACGAGCCCGCCACGCCCATCATCAGGAAAAGCAGGAAATCCTCCATCGTCGCGGCCCGGTCAGAACGTCGCCAGGCCCGGCGCGCGCGGGTAGGGGATGGCGTCGCGGATGTTCGACAGGCCACAGGTGTAGACCACCAGCCGCTCGAAACCGAGGCCGAAGCCGGCATGCGGCACCGAGCCGTAGCGGCGGAAGTCGCGGTACCACTCGTAATGTGCGGGATCGAGGCCGAACTGGCGCATGCGGGCGTCGAGCACGTCGAGGCGCTCCTCGCGCTGGCTGCCGCCGATGATCTCGCCGATGCCCGGGGCCAGCACGTCCATCGCCGCCACCGTGCGCCCGTCATCGTTGATGCGCATGTAGAAGGCCTTGATCTGCTCGGGGTAGTTCATCACCACCACCGGGCGGCCCACGTGCGTCTCGGTGAGCCAGCGTTCGTGCTCGGTCTGCAGGTCGAGGCCCCATTCCACCGGGAACTCGAAGCGGTGCGGCGCCTTCTTCAAGAGCTCGATCGCCTCGGAATACTCGACGCGCTCGAAGGGCTGGTCGATGAAGGCCTGAAGGCGGGTGATCGCGTCCTTCTGCACGCGCTCGGCGATGAACTGCATGTCGTCCATGCGTTCTTCGAGCACCGCCTTGAAGACGTACTTCAGGAAGCGCTCGGCGAGGTTGGCATCGTCGTTGAGGTCGGCGAAGGCGATCTC
>DMHI01000218.1:0-782 GCA_003449515.1 Lysobacteraceae bacterium
CGCGCCACAGCTTCTGTTTGCGATCCAGTGCCCTGCCCTCCCCGCCCTGCATCAGCACGCATCCACTCCCGTCGGGACTATGCCGCCGGGAGTGTAGCGCGCGGGGCTCAGAGTGCCATGTCCTTCAGGGCGGGGTGAACAATCCGGCCGCCCTCCACATTGATGCCGCGGACGAGTGCCGGGTTGTCGCGCCAGTCCCCCGAGGCGAGCTTCTGCACCCACGGCAGGATGGCCGCGCAGATCGCCTGCGACGAGGTCTGCGGCACCGCACCCGGCATGTTGGTCACGGCGAAGTGGATCACCCCTTCCTCGACGTAGGTCGGCTCTTTCCACGTGGTCGGGCGCGTGGTCTCGAAGCAGCCGCCCTGGTCGACCGAGATGTCGACCAGCACGCTGCCCTTCTGCATGCCCTTGATCATCTCGCGCGAGACGACGTGCGGGGCCTTGGCGCCGGTGACCAGCACGGCGCCGATCACCAGGTCGGCGTCCTTCAGTTCGCGCGCGACGGCGTCTTCGTAGGGGTACAGCGCGGTGACGTTGGGCCCAAGCGCCATCATCTGCGCCATGCGGTCCTGGCGCTTCTCGAACACGACGACGTTCGCGCCGCTGGAGGCCGCGAGTGCGGCGGAATTGCCGCCGGCAGCACCCGCGCCGAGCACCACGACCTTGCCGCGCTCGGTCGATGGCAGGCCGCCGAGCAGCTTGCCCTTGCCGCCCATCGGCTGGTGCAGGTAGTGCGCGCCCACCTGCACGGCGATGCGGCCGGCGACGATCGACATCGG
>DMHI01000218.1:1167-11164 GCA_003449515.1 Lysobacteraceae bacterium
GGCAGGTCGCCGTTGTCGAGCTCCACCGTCTCGAACGCGACGCCGGTCAGCCCGATGTCGAGCAGCTTGCGCGTCAGCACCGGCTCGGCGGCAAGGTGCAGGTAGCAGAACAGCAGGTGGTCCTTGCGCAGGTGCTTCAGGTCGCCTTCGATCGGCTCCTTCACCTTCACCACCATCTCGGCCTTCTCGTACAGCGCAGCCGCGTCCGGCGCGATCTGGACGCCGAGTGCGGTGTATTCCGAATCCTCGAAACCGCTCTTGATGCCCGCGTCCTTCTCGATCCACACCTCGTGGCCACGGCGCACGAGATCGGCGCAGGCGGCGGGCACGAGGGCAACGCGGCCTTCGAGGGTCTTGGTTTCGCGGGGGATACCGATACGCATGATGTTTCGTGCTCCAGTGGCAACCTTGATTTGAGGGGGCTCGGCCCCCAAGCTTTGCAGCCCGCATGCCGCGCATTGCTGCGCCGCACACCGCCACAAAGCCGCGAAAGTATATCGACATGACCTCGCCCAAGCATTCCCGCCTGCTCATCCTCGGCTCCGGCCCCGCCGGCTACACCGCTGCCGTGTACGCCGCGCGCGCCAACCTGAAGCCGGTGCTGGTGACGGGGCTGCAGCAGGGCGGCCAGCTGATGACGACGACGGAAGTCGACAACTGGCCGGGCGACGCGCACGGCCTGATGGGCCCCGACCTGATGGCGCGCATGCAGGCGCATGCCGAGCGCTTCGAGACCGAGATTGTGTTCGACCATATCCATACGGCGGAGTTGGGTTCGCGGCCGTTCCGCCTGAAGGGCGACAGCGGCGAATACACCTGCGACGCGCTGATCATCGCCACCGGCGCCAGCGCCAAGTACCTCGGCATTCCGTCCGAGGAAGCCTTCAAGGGCCGCGGTGTCTCCGCCTGCGCCACCTGCGACGGCTTCTTCTTCCGCGGCCAGGACGTGGCCGTGATCGGCGGCGGCAACACCGCCGTCGAAGAAGCGCTGTACCTGTCGAACATCGCCAACAAGGTCTATTTCGTGCACCGCCGCGACACGCTGCGCGCCGAAAAGATCCTGCAGGACAAACTGTTCGCCAAGGCCGCCGCCGGCAAGATCGAGCTGGTGTGGAACCACGCCGTCGACGAGGTGCTGGGCGACGACAGCGGCGTGACCGGCGCACGCCTTCGCTCGGTGAACGACGGCAGCACGCGCGAGATCGCCGTCACCGGCTTCTTCGTCGCCATCGGCCACAGCCCGAACACCTCGCTGTTCGACGGCCAGCTCGACATGCGCGACGGCTACATCACCGTGAAGTCGGGCCTCGACGGCGGCGCCACCGGCACCAGCATTCCCGGCGTGTTCGCGGCCGGCGACGTGGCCGACCACGTGTACCGGCAGGCGATCACCTCGGCCGGCTCGGGCTGCATGGCCGCCCTCGACGCCGACAAGTTCCTCGACAAGCACGAGTAATCGCGCCAGAGCCGGCGATGCCCGAGCTCCGCCTCCATCGCCGACTCGACGAGATTCCTGCCGGCGCTTGGGACGCGCTGAACCGCGGCGGGCACCCGTTCACCGCGCACGCGTTTCTTGCCGGGCTGGAGCAGCAAGGCTGCCTCGACCCGGAGTACGGCTGGACGCCGCTGCACGCAGCACTCTGGGACGGCGACGCGCTGCTCGCCGCCGCACCGGCGTATGCCAAGGGCAACTCGCACGGCGAGTTCGTGTTCGACCATGCGTGGGCGAACGCCTACGCGCAATACGGCCTCGACTACTACCCGAAGTGGCTGATCGGCGTGCCCTACACCCCCGTCACCGGCCCTCGGCTGTTGGCGAAGGATCAAGCGCGGAAACGCGAGCTGATCGCGGCGATGCGCGAAGCGGCACCGAAGCTCGGCCTGCACTCGCTGCACGCGAACTTCCTCGACGCCGACGACCTCGCAGCGTTCGACGAACGCTGGCTCGCCCGCGAGGACGTGCAGTTCCACTGGACGCGCGATCCAGCGTGGCGCGGTTTCGATGACTTCCTCGGCGCACTCGACCACAAGCGCCGCAAGAATCTGAAAGCCGATCGTCGCAAGGTGGCCGATGCCGGCGTGACGCTGCGCGTGCTCGACGGCGTTGAGGCGCGCGGCGAGGCGATCGCGGCGATGCATCGCTTCTACGCGCAGACCTTCGCCGAGAAGTGGAACCACGCGGCGATGACGCCGGCGTTCTTCCAGCACCTGTGCGAGGCGATGCCCGCGGCCGTCGTGCTGGTGCTGGCCGAGCACGGCGGCGACCCGGTCGGCGGCGCGCTGTGCCTGCGCTCGGAGGACGCGCTGTACGGTCGCTACTGGGGCGCCGTCCGCGACGTGCCCGGCCTGCACTTCGAGGCCTGCTACCACCAAGGCATCGCGTACTGCGTGGAGCGCGGCATCGACCGCTTCGAGCCGGGCGCTCAAGGGCAGCACAAGCTGGCGCGCGGCTTCCTGCCCACCCCCACGCACAGCCGCCACTGGCTGGCCGAACCGCGCTTCCACGAGGCGCTGAAGCGCTGGTGCGCCGAGGAGCGCCGCGCCACCGCGCGCTATCGCGAAGGGCTCGCGGCGCATTCGCCGTTTCGCGATGGCGCAGCGCCATGTGCAGCACCGGCGCCGCGCGAGGCGGAACCGTGATGCGCCCGCTGCTGCTCGGCCCCGACCCGTCCTCGCCGTTCCCGCCAGCGGAGCTGGCGCTCGACGAACCCGATGGCCTCGTCTGCATCGGCGGCGATCTCTCGCCCACGCGGCTCGTCAACGCCTACGCCGCCGGGCTGTTCCCGTGGTTCAGCGAAGGCCAGCCGATCCTGTGGTGGTCGCCGTCGGAGCGGCTGGTGTTCCGCAGCGACGCGGTGCGGCTGTCGACGCGCTTCCGCCGCGCGCTCCGATCATCGACATGGGAGGTGCGCTTCGACACCGCGTTCGACGCCGTCATCGAGGCCTGCGCCGTTGCCCGGCGGCCGGGCCAGGACGGCACCTGGATCACTCCGGCGATGCAGCGCGCCTACGCCGAGCTACACCGGCTCGGCCACGCCCACAGCGTCGAGGTCTGGGATGGCGAGCGGCTGGTCGGCGGCCTCTATGGCGTGTCGGTGGGCGAGGCGTTCCACGCCGAGAGCATGTTCAGCGCGATGAGCGGCGGCTCGAAGGTCGCGCTGGCCGCACTCGGCCGACACCTCGCGGCGATGGGCTGGCCGTTGTTCGACGCCCAGATCGAGAACCCGCACCTGCGCTTCATGGGCGGCGAGGTCTGGCCGAGGGCGCGCTTTCTCGCCACGTTCCGCCCACGCACGGCAGGCCGCGCGCCCTGCCCCGGCTGGCCCGGTGCGCCCTTCGCCACCCGCGAGCTGGCCGGCTGAGCGACCGGCGCGACGGCGCGGGCCCTCCGCCGCACTGAACCCCGCCCGACCCCGCTTAACCGGATTTTTGCAAGGGCGGGCCCGGCGTGGCACACTCCGCGCCTTCGTTTCGCCCCCGACCCCGCCCCGAGCGCCAAGGCCCAAGCCCGCTGCATGTCCAAAGACGATTCCATCGAGTTCGAAGGCACCGTGACCGAAACCCTGCCGAACACCATGTTCCGGGTGAAGCTTGAAAACGGCCACGTCATCATCGCCCACATCTCGGGCCGCATGCGCAAGAACTACATCCGCATCCTGACCGGCGACAAGGTCAAGGTTGAAATGACGCCCTACGACCTCACGAAGGGCCGCATCACCTACCGCATGAAGTGATCCCGAAGCGCCGATGCCTGCAGTGCATCGCGCGTGACCCCGTATCGCGGCAGACGACAACGGCAGCCATCCGGCTGCCGTTTCGCGTTTCCCGGCGTCGCGCCCGCCGGATCACCGGCCGCGAGCGACCGACCGGCGCTTACTCGACCGTCGCCGGCAGCAGCTTCTCCGGCTCGGCGAAGGCCTCGACGGTCAGCTCGCCGTTCGCCACGCCCACTTCGACCTTACCGCCGTCGACCAGCTTGCCGAACAGCAGTTCGTCGGCCAGCGGACGCTTGATCTTGTCCTGCAGCAGGCGCGCCATCGGGCGCGCGCCCATCTGCGGATCGAAGCCATGCTCGGCCAGCCACTGCCGCGCCTCCGGTGTTGCCGACAGCGCAACATGCTTCTCCTGCAGCTGCGCCTCGAGCTCGATCAGGAACTTGTCGACGACGCGCAGGATGTGGTCGAAGCCCAGCGCGCTGAACTGCACCACGGCATCGAGGCGGTTGCGGAACTCCGGCGTGAAACTCTTGCGGATGACTTCCATCGCGTCGGTGCTGTGGTTCTGCTCGACAAACCCGATCGTACGGCGGGCGGCCTGTGCGGCACCGGCATTGGTCGTCATCACCACGATCACGTTGCGGAAGTTCGCCTCGCGCCCATTGGTGTCGGTCAGGATGCCGCGGTCCATCACCTGCAGCAGGATGTTGAACACGTCAGGGTGCGCCTTCTCGATCTCGTCGAGCAGCAACACGCAGTGCGGCGTCTTGACGATCTTCTCGGTGAGCAGACCACCCTGGTCGAAGCCGACATAGCCCGGAGGAGCACCAATGAGCCGAGACACCGAATGCGGCTCCATGTATTCCGACATGTCGAAGCGCACGAGATCGATACCGAGCTGCATGGCGAGCTGCTTGGTCACCTCGGTCTTGCCGACGCCGGTGGGACCGGCGAACAGGAAGCTGCCGATCGGCTTGTCGGGATTGCCAAGACCGGAGCGCGCGAGCTTGATCGAGGCCACCAGCGATTCGATCGACGAATCCTGGCCGAAGATCACCATCTTGAGATTCCGCTCGAGGTTCTTCAGCACGTCCTTGTCGGAGGCGCTGACCTGCTTGGGCGGGATACGCGCCATCTTCGCGATGATCAGTTCGACCTCTTCGACGTCGATCAGGCTCTTGCGCTTGTCTTCCGTCATCAGTCGCTGGCGGGCCCCGGCTTCGTCGATCACGTCGATGGCCTTGTCGGGCAGCAGGCGGTCGCCGATGTGCTTGACCGAGAGTTCCACCGCGGCCTGCAGCGCATCGGCGCTGTAGGTCACGTCATGGTGTGCCTCGAACTTGCCCTTCAGGCCGTTGAGGATGGCCACCGCTTCGGCCACCGTCGGTTCGACCACGTCGATCTTCTGGAAGCGACGCGCCAGCGCGCGGTCCTTCTCGAACACGCCGCGGTACTCCTGGAACGTGGTCGAGCCGATGCAGCGCAGCTCGCCGGTCTGCAGGGCGGGCTTGATGAGATTGCTCGCGTCCATCGTGCCGCCCGAGGCCGAACCCGCACCGATGATGGTGTGGATCTCGTCGATGAACAGGATGGCGTTCGGCTCTTTCTTGATCTGGTTGATGACGGCCTTCAGGCGCTTCTCGAAATCACCGCGGTACTTGGTGCCAGCCACCAGCGCACCGAGGTCGAGCGAATACACCGTCGCGTCCTTCAGCACGTCCGGCACGTCGCCTTCGACGATGCGCCATGCGAGGCCTTCCGCCAACGCGGTCTTGCCCACACCGGCCTCGCCCACGTACAGCGGGTTGTTCTTGCGGCGGCGGCACAACACCTGGATGGTGCGCTCGATCTCGGCCTCGCGGCCGATCAGCGGGTCGATGCGGCCATCGCGGGCGAGCTGGTTGAGATTGGCCGCGAACTCCTCGAGCGGGTTCTGCTTCGCCTGGCCGTCCTCGCCGGCCTCACCGTCCTGCTTCGGCGCATCGGCCGGCTTGGCGTCAGCGGACTCGCCGCCCTTGGCCACGCCGTGCGAGATGTAGTTGACGACGTCGAGCCGGGTCACGTCCTGCTGCTGCAGGTGGTAGACCGCATGGCTGTCCTTCTCGCCGAAGATCGCCACCAGCACGTTGGCACCGGTCACTTCCTTCCGGCCGCTGCTCTGCACGTGGTAGACGGCGCGCTGCAGCACGCGCTGGAAGCCGAGCGTGGGCTGCGTGTCGCGGGTGTCGTCCTCGGGAAGGATCGGCACGGTTTCGGCGATGACGCTGCGCAGATCGTGGCCGAGGCGGCCGTTGTCGGAGCCGCAGGCCTTCAGCACCTGTATCGCCGACGCGTTGTCGAGCAACGCCAACAGCAGGTGCTCGACCGTCATGAACTCATGGCGGGCTTCGCGGGCCTGCTTGTAGCACTGGCCGATGGTGAACTCGAGATCCTTGCTGAACATTGGGGGCCTCCAGGGCAATGACCCGGATATGGGGGCGGCTCAGGCCTTTTCCATCGTGCACATGAGCGGATGCTGGTGGGTGCGTGAAAAATCGTTGACCTGCGACACCTTGGTTTCTGCCACCTCGCGTGTGTAGACGCCGCACACGCCGCGCCCGCGGGTGTGGACGTGCAGCATCACCTGGGTGGCTTTCTCACGGTTCATGCCGAAGAACACCTGCAGCACCTCGACGACGAAATCCATCGGGGTGTAGTCATCGTTCAGAATCACCACGCGATACAGCGACGGGCGTTCCAGTTCGGGCTTCGCCGCTTCGACGGCGAGTCCACGTTCATGTTCGGGATCAGGGCGTTCGTGTTGGCTCATGGGGCCAGTATATGGGTCGCTCCGCAGGCGGCGGCAAGGCCCATCGGACATGGACGATGGCGTCGTGCGGGCGGCACAATGCGCTCTTCACGCGCACCGGCCCGACGCGGCCGCGGAGACCGCATTGAGCTACCGCGAAGGCCGCTTCTGGCAACCCGACGTGACGGTCGCGACCGTCGTCATCCGCGACGGCCGCCTGCTCGTCGTCGAGGAAGACGTGGGCGGCAAACGGGTGCTGAACCAGCCCGCCGGCCACCTCGAGCCGGACGAGGCCATCGTCGAAGCGGCGGTACGCGAGACGCTGGAGGAAACCGGCTGGACGGTGCGCCTGACCGGCTTCGTCGGTGCCTACCAGTGGCAGGCGCCGGAGACTGGCCGCAGCTACCTTCGCCTTGCGTTCACCGCGGAGCCGGTGGCCCACCACCCCGAGCGGCCGCTGGATGCCGGCATCATCCAAGCGCACTGGCTGACGCCGGGCGAGCTTCGCGCCCGCGCGCCCGAACACCGCAGCCCGCTGGTCTGGCGCGTTGTCGCCGACACGCTCGCCGGACGTCGCCTGCCGCTGGAGGCGGTGGCGGCACTGTGAACGCCCGCGTCATCGTTGGCATGTCCGGCGGCGTCGATTCGTCGGTGGCGGCGTGGCTGCTGCGCGAGCGTGGCGAGCGGCTCGCCGGTCTGTTCATGCAGAACTGGAACGAGGACGGCAGCGGCGACTGCCGCGCCGAGGACGATCGCCGCGACGCGCTGAAGGTCTGCGGCCAGCTTGGCCTGCCCTTCATCGCGCGCAACTTCGCCGCCGACTACTGGGCGGGCGTGTTCGAAACCTTCCTCGCCGAGTATCGCGCCGGCCGCACGCCGAACCCCGACGTGCTGTGCAACCGCGAGATCAAGTTCAAGACCTTCCTCGACGAGGCGAAAGCCCTCGGCGCCGAGAAGATCGCGACCGGCCACTACGCCCGGGTCGATCGGCACAATGGCCGCTGGCGGCTGCGGCGCGGCCTTGATGCGTCGAAAGACCAGAGCTATTTCCTGCATCAGTTGGGCCAGGCGCAGCTCGCATCCACGCTGTTCCCGGTCGGTGAACTGCCGAAGTCCGAAGTGCGCGCGATCGCCGCGCGGCTCGGCCTTGCCACCGCGAAGAAGAAGGACTCGACGGGCATCTGCTTCATCGGCGAGCGCGACTTCCGCGTGTTCCTCGCGCAGTACATCGCGATCACCCCGGGCGAGATCGTCACGCCGGACGGCGCGGTGATCGGACAGCACGGCGGTATCGCCTTCCACACGCTGGGCCAGCGCGAGGGCCTGCGGATCGGCGGCGTGCGCGGGCGACCCGAAGCGCCGTGGTTCGTGGTCGGCAAGGACGTCGCGCGCAACCGGCTGATCGTCGATCAGGGCGACAGCCCGCTGCTGAATGCCACTGTGCTGCGCAGCGAGGCGATGCACTGGGTCGCCGGCGAGGCCCCGGATTTCCCGCTGCGCTGCGAAGCGCAGGTGCGCTACCGCCAGCCACCGCAGGCCTGCACCGTGACACCGCGCACCGATGGCGGCGTCGACTTGCGCTTCGATGCGACCCAGCGCGCCGTCACGCCCGGGCAATCGCTGGTGCTCTACCGTGGCGACGAATGCCTCGGCGGCGCGATCATTGCCGCCACCGACGCGCCGCTCGATCCGCTGCGCGGCAGCGTCGGCGCGCACGCAGACCTGGCCGCGTTGGCGGCCCATCCGGCAACCGCGACTCCCTCCACCACCGCCAAAGACCTCGCGTCCCCATGATCGAACGCGTCATCGCCCTCGCCGCCCTCTCGCAATCCTTGAAGCTGGTACAGCAGCTGGCCACCGTCGGCCAGACCGAACAGCACCCCGAGTCGGTCCTGTTCGACAGCCTGTTCCGCTTCGATGCCGACGACGCCGAAACCATCTATGGCGGTGGGGAGGCGATCGGGCGTGGGCTCGACCGCGGACTGCGCGAACTGCTGGCCATGCTCGGTCACGGCCCCAAGGATCCGGCCGTCGGCCGCATGGGCATGACCCTGCTGGCATTGGAGCGGAACTTCGTGCGTCACCCGACCGCTGGCGAGCGCATCCAGCAGACCCTGCGCGACATCGACCGCCAACGCCAGCACCTCGGCGCCATGCACCCGACGGTGATCAACCGCCTCGGCGACCTCTACGCCGAACAGGTCGGCCCGCTTGGACAGCGCGTGCTGGTGCAGGGCAACCCGGTCTATCTCGGGCAGCCGCCCATCGTCGCGGAGGTGCGCGCGCTGCTGCTGGCCGGACTGCGCGCCGCGGTGCTCTGGCGACAGGTCGGCGGAAGCCGGCTGGACTTCGTTCTGCGTCGGCGCACGATGATCGAGAACGCGCAAAGGCTGCTGTCGCCGCTCGACTGACGGCCACGACCTCCGGCGCGCGCGTCTTCGACCAAGGTCGCAGTCGCCGCAGGCGTTCCGTCGCCCCGGACCGGGGCGGCTTCCGGCATAATTCGGTGTTGCCAGAGCCCGCCGCGAGGCGCGCTTGGGATCCCTTCGCCGCATCACCAGCCTGGAGCCCTCCATGTCCGACTCCTTCGCCACCCGCGACACGCTTGCCGTCAACGGCAAGTCCTACGCCTTCTACAGCCTGCCGAAGCTGGGCCAGCGCTTCGACATCAAGCGCCTGCCCTACTCGATGAAGATCCTCCTCGAGAACCTGCTGCGCTGCGAGGACGGCGTCACCGTCAACGCGGGCCACATCGAAGCCGTGGCGAAGTGGGAGCCGAAGAAGGAGCCGGACACCGAGATCGCCTTCATGCCGGCGCGCGTCGTGCTGCAGGACTTCACCGGCGTGCCCTGCGTGGTCGACCTCGCGGCCATGCGCGATGCGGTCAAGAAGCTGGGCGGTGATCCGAAGCGCATCAACCCGCTGATCCCGTCCGAACTGGTCATCGACCACTCGGTGCAGGTCGACGTGTTCGGCAAGCCCTCGGCCGCCGACGAGAACGGCGCCATCGAGTTCTCGCGCAACAAGGAGCGCTACAGCTTCCTGCGCTGGGGCCAGAAGGCCTTCGACAACTTCAAGGTCGTGCCGCCGAACACCGGCATCGTCCACCAGGTGAACCTCGAGCACCTGGCGCGCGTGGTCATGACCCGCACCATCGATGGCGTCGAGCACGCCTTCCCGGACACCGTCTACGGCACCGACTCGCACACCACGATGATCAACGGCATCGGCGTGCTCGGCTGGGGCGTCGGCGGCATCGAGGCCGAGGCCGCGATGCTCGGCCAGCCGTCCTCGATGCTGATCCCTCAGGTCGTGGGCTTCAAGCTCACCGGCAAGCTGCCGGAAGGCGCCACGGCCACCGACCTCGTGCTGACCGTCACCCAGATGCTCCGCAAGCACGGCGTCGTCGGCAAGTTCGTCGAGTTCTACGGCGACGGCCTCGACCAGCTGCCGCTGGCCGACCGCGCCACCATCGCCAACATGGCCCCGGAAT
>DMHI01000247.1 GCA_003449515.1 Lysobacteraceae bacterium
GCCTAGTCGCGGTCGAGACCGACGGCGTTCGACACGGCGTCGACGGCGGCTGACAGCGCAGCGCGGTCGGCCTCGTTCAGGCCCGACAGCACACGGCCCAGCGACATGGCCGCGATGTCCGTTCGCGCCGGATCGGCACTGTCCCGGGCCGGATCGAAGCGGGCCTCGAACAGTTCGACCAGCAGCCTTGCCGCCAGCGGGTAGCGCACCAGCGTCTCTTCCATGTAGGCCTGCGAGAACGGCACGCCGGTCTGCAGCAGGTACTTGGCGTAGCCGCGCAGCATCGCCACCTGCCGCCAGGACAGCCCGGCCGCGAGCACGAGGCGGTTGAAGCCGTCGTTCTCGGCATCGCCGGCCCAGATGCGGGCGAAGGCATCCTCGAACTGCGCTCGCGCCGCCGCGAGATCGGCCAGCGGGCGCTGCGGCTGGACGACGAAGTCCTGGAGGGCGACCGTGCGACCGTCGGCCTCGATCTGGTACGGGTGCTCGGAGAGGATGCGCAGGCCGAGGTTCTCGAGCATCGGCAGGGCATCGCTGAGCGCGATGACGCGGTCGCGGCGCATGGCCTTGAAGCGCAGGCCGCCGTCATTGCCGTACAGGCTGAGCGCCAGGTCCCTCCCGCTGCCGAGCCGCTCGGCGCGAACCAGATCCTGCGCGGCGATTTCGGGGCTGACGGCATCGATGTAGCCGGGCGGAAGGCCCTTGGCATAGCGGCGCGCCAGGCGAAGGCCATCGCTCTCGCCCACCGCGCGCACCAGCGCATCGCGCAGACCATCCTGCCAGTTGCGTACGATCGCCGCGACCCGCTGCTCGATCGTGGCGGCATCGGCCTGCACGACCGCCCCGGCCTTCGGACGGATCACCACATGCATCTGCGCCAGCGGCGATTCGCCGATGCTGATGCTGGAGTCGATGCGCTCGCCCTGCAGCGACTCGCGCAGCAGGGCCTCGATGCGGTCACGCACATCACCGCTGAACCGGTCGCGGGGGATGTAGACCAGTGCGGAGAAGAAGCGGCCGTAGCGGTCGCGGCGCAGGAACAACCGGCTGCGGGCACGCTCCTGCAAGGCCAGGATGCCCATGACCGTGGCGAAGAGTTCGTCGGTCGAACTCTGGAACAGCTCGTCGCGCGGCAGGGTGTCGAGGATGTGGCGCAGCACCTTGCCGCTGTGGCTGGCAGGCGACAGGCCCGACCGCTCCATGATCTGGTCATGGCGGCGGCGTACCAGCGGGATCTCCCAGGGCCGGCGGTTGTAGACGCCCGAGGTGTAGAGGCCGAGGAAACGCTGCTCGGCCACGGCCACGCCGTTCTCGTCGTAGGCGAGCACTCCGATGTAATCCATGTAGCCGGGGCGATGGACCGTGGCGCGCGCATTGGTCTTGGTGAGGATCAGCACATCGCGCTCACCGCGCTTCCCGGACGCGGCGAACGCACTCACGGGACGCGGCGCATGCGGCGGCGAGGCGCGCATCAGGCCCAACCCGGTGCCCGGCACGGCGGCGAGCTGCCGCTCACCGCCCTGATCCACCACGCGGTACTCGCGGTAGCCAAGGAACGTGAAATGGTTGTCGGCGGCCCAGCGCAGGAAGTCCTGCGACTCGGCCCGCACCACATCGTTCACCGGCAGTGGCCGCGTGCCCATCGCCTCCGCGGCGCGCAGCATGACCTCGCGCATCGCCGCCCAGTCCTGGACACAGGCGCGCACATCGGCCAGCGAGGCGTGGAGGACATCGGCCAGCGCGTCGAAATCCTCCACCGACTGGCGGTCGATCTCGATGTGCATCCACGATTCCGGGCCGATGACCGGATGCACCAGCAGGTGGATGCCGATGCCGCGCTCGGCCAGCGACATGCTCATCGAGTCGACGAGGAAGGGCATGTCGTCGTTGACGACCTGCAGCACCGTGTGGGCGCTGGCGTAGCCGTGGGTGGCCGGCTCGGGATTGAGGATGCGCAGCCGCGGCGCACCGGCCGGACGGCCGGCACCGAAGCCGTGGAGGTCGCGGGCGATGGCGACCCATTCTCCGGCGCTCCGCAGCGCCATGTCTTCGGCCGGCACGCGCGCGTACAGCGCCGACACGAAGCGACCCAGCGTCTCGCCGCCGGGGCCGCTGCTCGCCAGTTGCGCAAGGACCGACGGTTCGGGGATCGGGGCGGCGTGAGGATCGCTCATGGGTCGGTCGTTCCAGCGACTGAGTGAAAGCTCGAAGTGTACGCTGACTGGGCGGCTGCACGCCTCGTGCGGCAGCGTCGCGGGCCTCCGCGCCTGCCGCGGTGCGACGCCGCGGGTGCTGCTCGCCTCAGCCGTCGAGTTCGGCCCAGCGCACGAAGGCGGCGTCGAGATCTGCCTGCACCGCCCCCATGCGGGCGTGGTGGGCCGCCTGAGCGGCGCTGTCCTGCGCATAGAACCCGGGCGCCGACAGCGTTCCGGCGAGGGCGGCCATCTCGTTTTCCAGGGCGTCGATCCGGCCCGGCAGAGCCTCGAGCTCGCGCTGCTCCTTGAAACCGAGCTTGCGCTTCGCTGCGGCAACCGCCACGCCGGTGGATCTTGCGGACATCGACGCGGAGGCCGCCGCCGTTGCCGTACTGGCATTCGCCGGCTTCGCCACCGCGCCCGCCGTGGCCGTCGTGGTGGACGCCGGCCGCTGCCGCAGCCAGTCGGTGTAGCCGCCGACGTAATCGCCGACGCGGCCCTCGCCTTCCATCACCAGCGTCGAGGTCACCACCGAGTCGATGAAGTCGCGGTCGTGGCTGACCAGCAGCAGCGTTCCGGGGTAGTCGCCGAGCAGCTCTTCCAGCAGTTCCAGCGTTTCGACGTCGAGGTCGTTGGTGGGTTCGTCCATCACCAGCAGGTTCGACGGTTGAGCGAACAGCCGCGCCAGCAGCAGGCGGTTGCGCTCGCCACCGCTGAGCTTGTGGATCGGCGCACGTGCGCGCTCCGGCGTGAACAGGAAGTCCTGCAGGTAGCCCATCACGTGCTTGCGCGTGCCGCCGACCTCGACGAACTCCGCACCCTGCGAAACGTTGTCGAGCGCGTTCCAGTCCTCTCTGAGCGCCATCCGGTACTGGTCGAAATACGCGACCTGCAGGCCGGTGCCCTGCTTCACTTCACCGCCGACGGGCTCAAGCTCACCCAACAACAGCTTGATCAGCGTGGTCTTGCCGCTGCCGTTCGGGCCGATCAGGCCGATGCGATCGCCGCGCATCACCGTCAGATCAAGATCACGCACCAGCACCTTGTCGCCGTGGGCGAAGGTGAGGCCCTTGGTCTCGATGACCTTGCGGCCGCTCTGCTGGCCTTCCGCCAGCGCCATGCGCACGTTGCCGGTCTTGTCGCGGCGCTCGGCGCGCTCTTTGCGCATCGCTTCGAGGCGGCGCACGCGGCCCTCGTCGCGGGTGCGGCGGGCCTTGATGCCCTGCCGGATCCACACTTCCTCCTGCGCCAGCAGCTTGTCGAAGCGCGCGTTCTCGGCGGCTTCAGAGGTCGCGCGCTCCTCCTGCCGACGCAGGTAGTTGGCCCAGTCGCCGGGCCAGCTGGTCAGCGCGCCGCGGTCGATCTCGACGATCCGCGTGGCGAGTGCTTTCAGGAAGCGGCGGTCGTGGGTAACGAAGACGATCGCGCCCTTGTAGTCGAGCAGCGCGGCTTCCAGCGCTTCGATGGCGGCGATGTCGAGGTGGTTGGTGGGCTCGTCGAG
>DMHI01000079.1 GCA_003449515.1 Lysobacteraceae bacterium
GTCAGCCTGCGCGCAACCAGCGCGCGGCGTCCAGCGCGAAGTAGGTGAGGATGCCATCGGCACCGGCGCGCTTGATCGAGAGCAGGGCTTCCAGCGCGCAGGCGCGCTCGTCGAGCCAGCCGTGCTGCGCCGCGGCTTTCAGCATCGCGTACTCGCCGCTCACCTGGTAGACGAAGGTGGGCGCGCCGAAGATGTCCTTCACCCGGCGGACGATGTCGAGGTAGGGCAGGCCCGGCTTCACCATCACCATGTCCGCACCTTCGTCGAGGTCGAGGCCGACTTCGCGGACGGCCTCGTCGCTGTTCGCCGGGTCCATCTGGTAGGTGAACTTGTTGCCCTTGCCGAGGTTGCCGGCGCTGCCCACGGCATCGCGGAACGGCCCGTAGAAGCTGCTGGCGTACTTCGCCGAGTAGGCGAGGATGCGGGTGTGGATGAAGCCCGCGGCCTCGAGCGCGTCGCGGATCGCGCCGATGCGACCATCCATCATGTCGCTCGGCGCGACCACGTCGGCGCCGGCTTCGGCGTGGCTGAGCGCCTGCTTCACCAGCGCCTCCACCGTGGCGTCGTTGACCACATAGCCCGAATCGTCGATCAGCCCGTCCTGGCCATGCGTGGTGAACGGATCGAGCGCGATGTCGGTGATGACGCCGAGCTGCGGGTGCGCGGCTTTCAGCGCCCGCACCGCGCGCTGCGCGAGGCCCTGCGGGTTCCAGGCTTCGGCGGCGTCGAGGCTCTTGGCCTCGGGCGGCGTCACCGGGAACAGGGCCAGCGCCGGGATACCCAGGGCGACCGCGTCGCCCGCCACCTTCAGCAGCTCGTCGATCGAGACGCGCTCGACGCCCGGCATCGAGGCGATCGCCTCGCGGCCGGGGCGCTCGTGCACGAACACCGGCAGGATCAGGTCATCCGCAGTGAGGCGGTTCTCGCGCACCAGCCGGCGCGAGAAATCGTCGCGGCGCAAGCGGCGCGGGCGTTGGCGGAGGCGGGTCATACGGCGGCGGCCCCGGAGGTCGAGACAAGGAGCGCGAAGGATACGCTCCCGCCGCGGCGGCGGTGCCGTGACGGTGCACGCGGTTGTACCCGCGGCCAGCCCTATACACTCCGGCGGATGGGCACTCCCCCCGACTCCTCGCAAGCGGCCGCGACCGACGCCGATCCGGGCGGGGAGGCGCACGCCGACGCGCCCGAAACCGAACTCGCCGCGCTGCGCACCGAGCTTCGCCGGGTGCAGGCCGAGATGGCCGGACGGGCGCGGGCCTTGCGCTTCCAGGAGGCGCTGTTCGACATCTCCGAGGTGGCAAGCTCTTCGCGCTCGTCGCCGGCGGTGCTGGCCGAGATGCACCGCATCGTCGGCACGCTGATGTATGCCGAGAACTTCTTCATCGCCCGCTGGGACGGTGAGCGGCGGACGCTGCGCTTCGCCTATTTCGCCGACAGCGAGGACGACGCCGGCATCGATCCGGCGACGGCGTTCCACGAGTCCGAGCTGCCGGGCAGCCTCACCCTGCAGGTGATCCTGCACCGGACCGCGCTGTGCGGCCCCTCGGCCGACATCGCCCGCAGCCTCGGCCAGGAGGGCGTTTCCCAGGGGCCGGAGTGCGAGCACTGGCTGGGCGTGCCGATGCTGCTCGATGGCGAGGCGGTGGGCGCGGTGGTGGTGCAGAGCTACCGGCCCGAGGTGCGCTACAGCGAGGACGACGCGCAGTTGCTCACCTACGTGGCCGAGCACATCGCCACCGCGCTGGCCCGCCGCGAGAGCACGCTGGAACTGGAGCGCCGTGTCGAGCAGCGCACCGAAGCCCTGCAGGCCGAGGTGCGCGAGCGCCAGCGCGCCGAGCGCCTGCAGTCGACGCTGTACCGCATCGCCGCATTGTCCAGCCGCCATGAGGCCGAGGACGCCGACGGCTCGTTCTTCGCCGACATCCACGCCATCGTCGGCGAGCTGATCGACGCACGGAACTTCTACATCGCGCTGTGGGACGAGGCCACCGACGAGCTGAGCTTCCCGTACTCGGTGGATGAGCACGACCTGGTGCGGGCAACGCGCCGCGGAGGCCGGGGCCTCACCGAGTACGTGCTGCACCACGGCGAGCCGCTGCTGGCCACCGAGGCGATCGTCCGCGGCCTCGCGGCCACCGGCGCGGTGACGCCGAGCGGCCCGGCGGCGGCGTGGTGGCTGGGCGTGCCGATGCGCGTCGACGACCAGCCGGTGGGGGTGATCGCGGTGCAGAGCTACCACCACGACGTGCGCTACACCGAGCGCGACCTCGAACTGCTGGGCTTCGTGGGCACCCACATCGCTGCCGCCATCGGTCGCCGCCGCGCCGATCTCGCGCTGCGCCAGGCCTACCTCGACCTCGAGCGCCGCGTGGCCGAACGCACCCGCGAGCTTGGCCTCGCCAACGAGACGCTGCGCCAGCAGATCAGCGCACGCGAGGGCGTGGAGCGCCAGCTCAAGCACCAGACGCTGCACGACAGCCTCACCGGCCTGCCGAACCGCCAGTACCTGCTCGACCGGCTGGTGGCGGCGATGGCCCAGCACCGCGCCCAGCCGGATCGCAGCTTCGCAGTGCTGTTCCTCGATCTCGACCGCTTCAAGGTCATCAACGATTCCGAAGGCCACCTCGTGGGCGACGCGCTGCTGCGCGAGGCGGCGCAGCGGATCGGCGAGTGCGTGCGCAGCCCGGACACGCTGGCGCGGCTCGGCGGCGACGAGTTCGCCGTGCTGCTGGAGCGCCTGCGCGATGTCGACGACGCCATCCACGTGGCCGAGCGCATCATGCAGGTGCTCGACCGGCCCTTCCTGGTCGAAGGCCGCGAGTTGCACACCTCGGCCAGCGTCGGTATCGCCGTGGTGCAGCCGCAGCACGGCTCGGCCGAGGAGATCCTGCGCGATGCCGACGCCGCGATGTACCGGGCCAAGGCGGACGGCCGCAAGCGCTATGCCCTGTTCGACGAGCATCTCCGCCACCACGCGCAGCACCGCCTTGAGCTGGAACTCGAGCTGCGGCGGGCGCTGGCAACGGATGAATTCGAGCCGCACTACCAGCCGATCGTCAACGTCACCACTGGCGCGGTGCTCGGCTTCGAGGCGCTGCTGCGCTGGCGCCGCGCCGACGGCAGCCTGCGCACGCCCGACGCCTTTCTCGCGCTGGCCGAGGAGACCGGACTCATCGAGGCGATCGACTGGCGCATGTACGCGCTGGCCATCGGCGATCTGGCGCGCCTCCGGCCGGCGAACGCCTACGTGTCGGTGAACCTCTCGCCACGCCATCTTCTGGTGCCGGAGTTCGCCGAGCGTTTCCTCACCCTCGTCGCCGAGCAGCGCGCGCAGCCCTCGCGGGTCTGTGTCGAAGTCACCGAAGGGGCGCTGATCGATCGCAAGGATCTCGTCCGCGCCGCGCTGGAAACCCTGCACCGCGGCGGCGTGCGGGTGATGCTCGACGATTTCGGCACCGGCTACTCGGCGCTGTCGTACCTGCAGCATTTCCCGCTGCACGGCCTGAAGATCGACCGCAGCTTCGCCGCCGCGCTGGCGTCGGGCGGGCACCGCGGCTCACGCCCGATCGTGCGCGCCATCGTGGCGATGGCGAGCTCGCTCGAGCTCGAAGTGGTGAGCGAGGGCATCGAGACCGAAGAACAGCGCCAGACGCTGTGGGCGCTGGGCATCCGGCAAGGCCAGGGCTACCACTTCGGTCGACCGGCGCCGCTGCAGCACTGGCTCGACACCGCACCGGCGTCGGGCGCGGTGTAGGCAAGCGGATTGCCGGGCGGCCCCCCGGTCCAGCGCGGGCGCAGCAGGTGCTGGCCAACGAAGCCGATGGCGCCGGTGAGCAGGACGGTGGCCATGGTCGGAAATCCGGGACTGACGAGGCGATCAGCCTGCCGCATCGGCGACAATGGGGCGATGACGACGGCCATCTTCAACCCCGCAGCGCTGCGGCCCGACCTCGACGAGGGCTTGCGCGCCCTCGGCCTCGACCCGACGGTGACGGTGGACCGCGCCGTGCCGAACCCCGGCGACGACGGCACGCTCACCGGCGCGCTGCTGGCCTACCTCGCGCTGCTCGTGCGCTGGAACGCCACCTACAACCTCACCGCCATCCGCGACCCGCGCGAGATGCTGGTGAAGCACCTGCTCGATTCGCTGGCGATGCAGCCGCACGTGCGCGGCGTCCATACCCTCGCCGACCTCGGTACCGGCCCCGGCCTGCCCGGCATTCCGCTGGCGCTGGCGACGCCGGGGCTGTCGGTCGCGCTGGTCGAGAGCAATGGCAAGAAGGCGCGCTTCCTGCGCGAATGCGTCCGACAGCTCGGCCTCGCCCCGCGCGTGCGCGTGCTGGAAAGCCGCGCTGAAGGCCTCGCCGAGCCCGGCGCCTTCGAGGCCATCACCGCCCGCGCGCTGGATCGCTTGGCCGGCATCCTCGAAGTCGGCGGGCATCTGCTCGCCCCTGAGGGCCGCCTGCTGGCGATGAAGGGCGTCTACCCGACCGAGGAGCTCGCCGAGCTGCCGGCCGGCTGGGTGGGCGGCACCGTGCATCGGCTCAGCGTGCCCGGCCTCGACGGCGAGCGGCACCTGGTCGAGGTGCGGCGCGGCTGAACGCGGCGCGGCGCCCCGCGCGGGCCGCGTCTCAGCGTGCAGGCGCTGCAGCCCGAGCCGGGGCTCGGGGGCGCTGTGGCATCATCCACAGCCTTGCCGGCGGCAGCGCCGGCCGCCCGGAATCCGCCTCGCGCATGGCCCGCATCCTCGCAATCGCCAACCAGAAAGGCGGCGTCGGCAAGACCACGACGGCCGTCAACCTCGCCGCCGCGCTGGCCACCACGCCGCGCCGCGTGCTGCTGGTCGACCTCGACCCGCAGGGCAACGCCACGATGGCCTCGGGCATCGACAAGCGCGAGCTCGAGGCCTCGATGTGCGAGGTGCTGCTGGCCGAAGCCAGCGCCGAGGCCGCCATCGTCGGCACGCAGGAAGGCTACGACCTGCTGCCCACCAACATCGACCTCACGGCCGCCGAAATCCGGCTGATGGACGAGGCGCAGCGCGAGCAGCGGCTGAAGAACGCGCTGGAAACGGTGCGCGAGCGCTACGACTACATCCTGATCGACTGCCCGCCGTCGCTCTCGCTGCTCACGCTCAATGCGCTGGCCGCCGCCGATGGCGTGATCGTGCCGATGCAGTGCGAGTACTTTGCGCTGGAAGGGCTCTCGGCACTGGTCAACACCATCGAGGCGCTGAAGCAGAAGCTCAATCCATCGCTCGAGATCGCCGGCATCGTCCGCACCATGTACGACGTGCGCAACAACCTCGCCAGCGCGGTCAGCAATGAGCTCACCGGGCACTTCGGCGACAAGGTGTTCCGCTCGATCGTGCCGCGCAACGTGCGTCTGGCCGAAGCGCCCTCGCACGGCCGCAGCATCATCGGCTACGACCGCGCCTCGCGCGGTGGCATCGCGTATCTCGGCTTGGCGGGGGAGATTGTTCGAGGCGAGAAGAAGCTGGCCAAGGAGGCCGCACGATGAGCAGCAAAGCGCGCGGCCTCGGCCGCGGCCTCGACGCCCTGCTGGGCACCGGCAACAAGGGCGCCAAGGCCGACGAACCGGCACCGGGCGACGTGCTGAAGACGCTGCCGCTCACCCAGTTGCAGGCCGGGCGCTACCAGCCGCGCCAGCACTTCGACGCCGCCGCACTCGACGAGCTCGCCGAGTCGATCCGCCAGCAGGGCGTGATCCAGCCGATCCTCGTGCGTTCGATCGGCAAGGACCGCTTCGAGATCATCGCCGGCGAGCGCCGCTGGCGCGCCGCCGAACGTGCGGGCCTCGCCGAAGTGCCGGTGGTGCTGCGCAAGGTCGACGACCGCGCCGTCATCGCCATGGCGCTGATCGAGAACATCCAGCGCGAAGACCTGAACCCGCTCGAAGAGGCGCAGGCGCTGGCCCGCCTG
The DNA here is from genome assembly GCA_003449515.1 of Lysobacteraceae bacterium. GTDB lineage: Bacteria > Pseudomonadota > Gammaproteobacteria > Xanthomonadales > Xanthomonadaceae > Silanimonas. The sequence continues at coordinate 5,943 of DMHI01000079.1, forward strand.
ATCGACGAATTCGCGCTGACCCACCAGCAGGCCGCCGAGGCCGTGGGCCGCTCACGCGCGGCGGTGTCGAACCTGCTGCGCCTGCTCGAGCTGCCCGACGCCATCCGCGCCCTCGTCGACGCCCGCAAGCTGGAGATGGGCCACGCCCGCGCGCTGCTCACGTTGGCCCCGCAGGCTGCCCTGGCGCTGGCGCAGCAGGCCGCCGAGGAAGGCTGGAGCGTGCGCGAGGTGGAACGCCGCGCCCACGAGCTGGCGGCCGGCAAGCTGCCGGAAGCGAAGCCGTCGGCGAAACCGAAAGCCAAGCGCGACGCCGACGTCGCCCGGCTCGAGCGCGAGCTTGGCGAGCTACTGGGCACGAAGGTGGAAGTGAAATCCGGCCGCGGCGGCAAGGGCCAGCTGGTGCTGCACTACCACGGCCACGACACGCTCGACGGCCTGCTCGAGCGCCTGCGCGGCCCGCAGCACTGATCCGCGTCGCCGCAGCGTCGCGCGCGGCTGGAGCCACGATGAGCCACCCCGAACTTTCCGTTGTCGTCCCGGCCTTCAACGAGGCCGGCAATGTCGGCCACCTCGTCGACGAGGTCGCCGCGGTGCTGCGTGACCGCCTCGCTTTCGAGATGGTCTTCGTCAACGACGGCTCGAAGGACGGCACGCTGGCCGAGCTGAAAGCCGCGCAAGCGCGCCACCCGGAGCTGCGCGTGCTCGAGCACCTCGCCCAGAGCGGGCAGAGCACGGCCCTGCGCAGCGGCATCAAGGCCGCACGCGGCGCGTGGATCGCCACGCTCGACGGCGACGGCCAGAACGATCCGGCCGACATCCCGAAGCTGCTGGCAGAGCGCGCCAAGGCACCGGCCGAGGTGAAGTGCTTCGCCGGCTGGCGCACCACCCGTCGCGACGATGCCGGCAAGCGCATCAGTTCGACGATCGCCAATGCCGTGCGCTCGCGCCTGCTGCGCGACGCCACGCCGGACACCGGCTGCGGGCTCAAGCTGTTCGAGCGCGAAGCCTTCCTCGACCTGCCCTACTTCGACCACATGCACCGCTACATCCCGGCACTGATGCAGCGCGCCGGCTGGCGCACGGTGAGCGTGCCGGTGAACCACCGCCCGCGCGGCGCCGGGGCCTCGAAATACACCAACCTCGGCCGCCTGCTGGTGGCCTTCGCCGATCTGCAGGGCGTGGCCTGGCTGATCCGCCGCAGCAAGCGCACCGGCGTGCGCGAGTGGCGCGGCGACACCGCCACCAACTGAGGCACCCGGAGAGCACACGATGATGAACCAGGAAATCCTCTGGCTGGACTGGACCGGCCTGCACGTCACGCCGTGGAAGCTGATCGGCTACACCGGCGCGCTGATGTTCGGTGCCCGCTGGATGGTGCAGTTCGTCGCCAGCCGTAGGAAGGGCCGGCCGGTGATCCCGCGGCTGTTCTGGTACATGAGCATCGTCGGCAGCCTGATGACGCTGAGCTACTTCAGCTTCTCGGCCAAGCAGGATTCGGTGGGCGTGCTGCAGAACCTGTTCCCGACCTTCACCGCGTTCTACAGCCTGTGGCTCGACATCCAGCACCGCGGCTGGGACAAGACCCGCGCCGACCACGGCATGTCGCCCTACACCGGCGAAGAGCCGGAGCCGCCCGCACCACGGTGAGGCAGCGCGCCTGTGCCGGCGCTGCGGTGGCTCAGGTCCAGTCGACCACGCCGAAGGCGTCGAGCAGCTCGTCGCAGAGCACCGCCCACTCGTTGGCCACCGCGCTGTTCGACGGATTGCGCCACACCGGTTTCTTCGCCGCCAGCGCGTCGGCCACGGCGATCGCGCGGCGCAGGTGCGGCGTGCGCACCTTGAACTGCTGCGCCAGACGCTTGGCCGTGGTGGCGTGCTGCTTGGCGCGCGGATTGATGGCGTTGATGACGAACTCGGCTGGCGCCAGACCGGGGTTCAGGTGCTCGGAGATCGACGCCGCCTCGGCCAGCAGCGAGGCCACGCCGTCGACCGCGTAGCTCTCCGGCTGCAGCGGCACCACGAGGTGCTGCGAGGACGCCAGCGCGGTGGTCAAGCGCAGCCCGATGGCCGGCGCGGTGTCGATGATGATGACGCCATAGGCCTTGGCCAGCGTCTTGAGATGGCCGATGGCGGTGAAAGCCTGCGAGAGCTGGCCGCGATCGGTCGCGTTCAGGGCGGTGGTGGCCGGCAGCACATGGATCAGCGGCTCGACGCCGGGCATCGGCACCGGCACGGCGTCGGCCGAGAACAGGCGCTCGGCACCGTCGGCCTTCAGCGCCCTGCCGCGATCGGCCAGCGTGCCGGTGAGGTTGCCCTGTGCATCGAAATCGACGGCGAGCACCTTGTTGCCGCGCTCGGCGGCGCGGAAAGCCAGGTGCGCGGCCAGCGAGGTCTTGCCGACGCCGCCTTTGTGGTTCGCCACCGTCACGATCATGCGGAACTCCCCGATTGCGCTGGGTCGAGTGTCGGGGGAAGCGGCGGGCGAGGCAACGGTGGGGGTG
>DMHI01000080.1 GCA_003449515.1 Lysobacteraceae bacterium
ACGAGTTCGCCCGCCAGGCGCGACAGGATCCGCTCACCGCGATCGCCAACCGGCGCGCCTTCGACGAGGCGCTCGACCGCGAGTACGCGCGCGCACGCCGCGGTGGCGGGTCGATGTCGATCGCGCTGGTCGACATCGACCACTTCAAGGCCATCAACGACCGCCACAGCCACGCGGTCGGCGATGAAGTGCTGCGGCGTGTGGCCGCGTACCTGCAGTCGGCCTGCCGCGGCTTCGATCTGGTGGCACGCTGGGGCGGCGAGGAGTTCGCGCTGCTCCTGCCCGAAACGTCGCGCCCCACAGCACGCGCGATCTGCGAACGCCTGCGCGTCGGTCTCGCGGCGCTCGACCTCGGCGACCTCGCCCCGGGCCTGCGCCTCACCGCCAGCTTCGGCGTCGCCGATGCCGCCACCTCCGACAACCGCCATCGCCTGCTGCAGGATGCCGACGAGGCGCTCTACCGCGCCAAGGCCAACGGCCGCAATCGCGTCGAAGGCTGAGGCCGACGCGGCGGAGCGGCCACGCGCGCCGCGCCTCAGTGCAATTTCGGGTCGGGCACGGCGGCGGCGCTTGCGGCGCGCTTCTTCTCGGCGTGCTCGGCACGCTCGGTTTCCAGCAGCGCCAGCCAGGCCTCGAGCGTGTGACCGCCCTCGGCGGCCTCGGCGGCCGCGGCCTGCTCCAGCAGCGGCGACAGCCGCAGCGTGGTGGCGCGGCCTTCCGATTCACAGCGTGCCGCGGTGTGCTTGAGCATCGCGATCAGCAGACCCGGGCTGTCGATGCCGTCGAGCGCGCGCCCGGCCACCACCATCACCCATTCCTCGCCGTGGAGCCCGCCTGCAGCCACCAGCGCGCCGGCATCGTCGACCAGTTGCGCGTGCGCGACGAACGGCGTGCCGGTGCGGCGCGATGCGGCGGCATTCGCGGCCTTCTTCTCGCGCTTCTTGCGGGCCGCGCGCTTGGCCTGGGAGTGCTGGGACATGCCGGCATCCTACAATGCCCCCATGCCCCACCTCGAACTCTCCCTGCGCTGCCGCGCCGCCGACGAGCCCCGGCTCGAACGCGCGCTCACCGACCTCGGTGCGATGAGCGTCACCCTGCTCGATCCGCAGGCCGACACCACGAACGAGCAGGCGATCCTCGAGCCCGGCGTGGGCGAAACGCCGCTGTGGGCGGATTGCCTCGTGGTGGCGCTGTTCGATGAAGCCGTGCCGCGCGAATCGCTGCTCGCCGCGCTCGAATCGATCGACCCGCGCGCCGATCTCGCCTCGGCCTCGTTCCGCGTGGTCGATGACCAGGACTGGGTGCGCGCGTGGATGGACCAGTTCCAACCGATGGCCTTCGGCACGCGGACGTGGATCGTGCCCTCGGACCATGACCTGCCCAACGCCGCGCAGGCCGCGAACGCCGCCGTGGTGCGCCTCGATCCGGGGCTGGCCTTCGGCTCCGGCACGCACGCCACCACCGCGCTCTGCCTCGACTGGCTCGACAGCCTCGATCTTCGCGGGACGACGGTGCTCGACTTCGGCTGCGGCAGCGGCATCCTCGCGCTCGCCGCGCTGAAGCTCGGCGCGACGCGTGCGGTGGGCGTCGACAACGACCCGCAGGCCATCCTCGCCAGCGCCAACAACGCGCTGCGCAACGGTGTCGCCGATCGCATGAGCGTGTTCCTGCCGCCGGAAGAGCCCCAGGCGACGTATCCGGTGGTGGTCGCCAACATCCTCGCCGTGGCCCTCGATGCGCTGGCGCCCGCGCTCGCTTCCCGCGTGGCGCCGGGCGGCGTGATCGCGCTCTCCGGCATCCTGAAGGGCCAGGACGAGGCGCTGGTGGAACGCTACGCGGCGTGGTTCGACAAGCTCGTCGTCGTGCAGCGCGAGGACTGGGTGCGCATCACCGGCTGCCGCCGCGCAAACTGAGCGCGCCCGGCGCGAGGCCGGCCTGAGCCGACCAGCCCGCTACACTTCGACCATGCCTCGCCCGCTGCCCCGTTTCGTCCGTCCGCCGCCGAAGATCGCGCCGCTCAGCCGCGCCGGGCGCTGGCGCGTCGCCGCGATGCTCGCCCTTGCCACGGTCACGCTCGCCGTGCAGATCGTGCTCGCCGATTGGAACCGCTTCGCCGCCAGCCCGGTGTGGCGACCGACGATGCAGGCCGTGTGCGCGCATCTCGGCTGCGCGCTGCCGGCATGGCGCGAGCCCCGCGCCTTCGTGGTGCTGAGCCGCGAGATCCAGCCGCATCCGGGCAATCAGCAAGCCCTGCTGGTCACGGCGAGCTTCCGCAATGATGCGAAGTACGCGCAGGACTGGCCACTGCTCGAACTGGCCCTGACCGACCTCGACGGCAGCCGGATCGGGCTGCGTCGTTTCGAGCCGTTCGAGTACCTCGGCGGGTCGCCGTCGCGCGAGGGCCTCGCGCCCGGACAGTCGGCCACCGTGGCGCTGGAAATCCTCGATCCGGGCAATCGTGCGGTGGCCTTCGAGTTCGATTTCCACTGAGACGAAAGTCGAGGTCGCGCCACCACGGGAATTGCGGCAGACTCTTCTTCCCTGTCGTCCACTGGACGGTCGACGGGCGAACCCCGGGGATTCCGTGAACGCTCTCTCTTCCCGCGCCGACGCCGCTGTGGCGGCCGCTCCCGCCTTGCGCGATGCGGTGGCCCGCGCCACCCGCCGCTACCTCAATGACCGCGGCGACTGCGAGGCCGACTCGCTGTACGCGCTGACGCTGGCGGAGATGGAAACCGGCCTGCTGGCGGAAGTGATGAAGCACTGCGAGGGCAACCAGAGCCGCGCCGCGGCGGTGCTGGGCATCAACCGCGCGACGCTGCGCAAGAAGCTGGAAGCGGTCGGGATGCTGCGCTGAGCGCGCCCGTATAATTCGCGTCTTTCCGCCCGCCGTGGGCCGAGGGGAGTCGCATGACCGAGATCCGCCAGCCCATCCGCCGGGCGCTGCTGTCCGTGTCCGACAAGACTGGCCTGCTGCCGCTGGCGCAAGCCCTCGCGGCGAAGGGCGTGGTGCTGCTCTCCACCGGCGGCACGGCGAAGGCGTTGCGCGATGCGGGCTTGAGCGTGACCGACGTTTCCGCGATGACGGGCTTCCCGGAAATCATGGACGGTCGCGTCAAGACCCTGCACCCGAAGGTGCACGGCGGCCTGCTCGCTCGTGCCGGGACCGATGACGCGGTGATGGCCCAGCACGGCATCGAAGCGATTGATCTGCTGGTGGTGAACCTCTATCCGTTCGAAGCGACGGTCGCGAAGCCGGACTACACCTACGACGACGCGGTCGAGAACATCGACATCGGCGGCCCGGCCATGCTGCGCGCGGCGGCCAAGAACCACGCCCGCGTCGCCGTGCTGACCGACCCGTCCGATTACGCCGGCTTCATCGAGGCTTTGCACGAAGGCGGCACCACCGCCGCGCAGCGCCGCGGCTACGCCGCCAAGGGCTACGCGCACACCGCGCGCTACGACGGCAAGGTGAGCATGTGGCTCTCGGCGCGTGTCGAGGACGAAGCTCAGGCCGCCGAGTGGCCGAGCACGCTGAATCTGCAGCTCGACCTGACGAGCAAGCTGCGCTACGGCGAGAACCCGCACCAGCGTGGCGCGCTCTACGTCGAGCGCGGTGCGCCGATGGGCATCGTCGCGACTGCAAGGGTCCTGCAGGGCAAAGAGATCAGCTACAACAACCTCGCCGACGCCGATGCGGCGCTCGAATGCGTCAAGCAGTTCCAGCAGCCGGCCTGCGTGATCGTCAAGCACGCCAACCCCTGCGGCGTGGCCGTGGCGCAGGACATCTTCGCCGCCTACGACCGCGCCTACGCCACCGATCCCACCTCGGCCTTCGGCGGCATCATCGCCTTCAACCGGCCGCTCGATGCCGGCACGGCGGAAGAGATCCTCAAGCGCCAGTTCGTCGAAGTGGTGATCGCGCCGGTGGTCAGCGACGAGGCCGTCGCGGTGTTCGCGAAGAAGCCGAACGTGCGCGTGCTGGCCTGCGGCGCGCTCGATGCGCCTTCGCCAGCGCTCGACTACAAGCGGATCGCCGGAGGTCTCTTGGTGCAGGACAGTGATGTGACGCCCTGGGCCGCGGGCGATGGCCGCATCGTGACGAAGCGCCAGCCGAGTGCTGCGGAAATGGCCGACCTCGTGTTCGCTTGGGCCGTGGCGATGTACGTGAAGTCGAACGCCATCGTCTACGCGAAGGACGCGCAGACCGTCGGCATCGGTGCCGGGCAGATGAGCCGTGTGGTCAGCGCGAAGATCGCCGCGCTGAAGGCCGAGGAAGCCGGGCTCGTGGTGCCGGGCGCCGTGATGGCGAGCGATGCGTTCTTCCCCTTCCGTGACGGTATCGATGCTGCGGGAAAGGCCGGCATCCGCGCCGTGATCCAGCCGGGCGGTTCGATGCGCGACGCCGAAGTGATCGCCGCCGCCGACGAACACGGCATGGCGATGGTGTTCACCGGCACCCGCCACTTCCGCCACTGAAGGCCCACGCATGAAAGTCCTCGTCATCGGCAACGGCGGCCGCGAGCATGCGCTGGCGTGGAAGCTCGCGCAGTCGACCCGCGTGTCGGAAGTCCTCGTCGCTCCCGGCAATTCCGGCACGGCCACCGAGCCGCGCTGCCGCAACGTCGAGGTCAAGGCCACCGACCTCGACGGCCTGCTCAGCCTCGTGCAGCGCGAAGGCGTCGCCCTCACCGTGGTCGGCCCCGAAGCGCCACTGGTGGCCGGCGTGGTCGATCGCTTCCGCGCCGCCGGCCATCGCATCTTCGGGCCCACGGCCAAGGCCGCGCAGCTCGAAGGCAGCAAGGCCTTCGCCAAGGACTTCCTGAAGCGCCATGGCATCCCGACTGCCGGCTACGAGGTCTTCACCGAGGTCGACGCGGCCTGCGCTTACATCCGCGCGCGCACCGCGGCACTCAACGATACCCGCATCGTGGTGAAGGCCGACGGCCTCGCTGCCGGCAAGGGCGTCATCGTGGCGATGAGCGTTGCCGAAGCCGAGGCCGCCGTGCACGACATGCTCGCCGGCAATGCCTTCGGCGCGGCGGGCTCGCGCGTGGTCATCGAGGATTTCCTCGACGGCGAGGAGGCCAGCTTCATCTCGATGGTCGATGGCGTGCACGCATTGCCGATGGCGACCTCGCAGGA
>DMHI01000028.1 GCA_003449515.1 Lysobacteraceae bacterium
CGACGGCGTGGGCTTCATCCACATCCTGACGCGCGAGCTGTGGGACGGGCACCCGTGCTGCGCCTTCGCCGTGCCGCGCAGCATGATCACGGACACGCCCAACACCTACGCCGCGCTGCTGCGCGCGATCGTCGAGGCGACCGCCTATTCGGACAACCAGGCGAACCGGCGCGAGGTGGCGAATGCCATCCACGGCCCAAACTACCTCAATCAGCCGCTGACTGTGGTGGAGCAGGTGCTGACCGGCACCTTCGCGAATGGGCTGGGCCAGGTGGTGCGCCAGCCCAACCGCATCGGTTTCGACCCCTTCCCCTATCACTCCATGGCCATCTGGATTCTCACGCAGATGCGCCGCTGGAACCAGCTGCAGCGCGACGTGGACTGGCAGGCGGTGGCGGAGCAGACCTTCCTCGCCCTCGACGCCGGGCGCGCGATGCGTGACCTCGGCATGGCGGTGCCGGCGAACCCGATGCGCACCGAGACCATCCTTGGTCGCAGCTTCGACCCGCGCGACCCGGCGGCCTACATGGCCAGCTTCGCCATCCGCCGGAACTGAGCCATGACGGCCAAGGTGCCCGTGTGGCGCGCGGCGATGCTCTCGCTCGCGCTGCTCGCCGCGATGCTCTTCGCCTGGGAGATGGCGGTGAAGGCGCCCGCGACCGGCGGCGCCACCGTGGACCCCGAGCTTGCCGCCCTGCTGAGCCCGGAGGCCGCGCGCGGGTCGCAGACGGCGATGCCCGCGCCGACGCAGATCGGCGCGCGCCTTGTCGAGCTGCTGAGCGACCCGTTCCACCAGCGCGGGACGAATGACCAGGGCATCGGCATCCAGATCGCCTATTCGCTGTGGCGCGTCGCGGCGGGCTTCCTGCTCGCGATGCTGGTGGCGATCCCGCTCGGGCTGATGAGCGCCATCTATCTGACCCAATATGCCGCCCCCCGGGTGCGCGCCTGGATGAAGCCGGTGCTGGAGATTCTCGCCGGCGTCCCCACCGTCGTTTATGGCTATTTCGCCGCGCTGACCGTGGCGCCGGCGGTGCGCGATGCCGCCGCCGCGCTCGGCCTGGCCAGCGCGACATCGGAAAGCGCGCTCGCCGCCGGGCTGGTGATGGGGGTGATGATCATCCCGTTCGTGTCGTCGATGGCCGACGACTCGATCGCTGCCGTGCCGCGCGCGATGCGCGACGGGTCGCTCGCCATGGGGGCCACCCAGTCCGAAACGATCAGCCGGGTGCTGCTGCCCGCGGCGCTGCCCGGCGTCGTCGGCGGCGTGCTGCTCGCGGTCAGCCGGGCGATCGGCGAGACGATGATCGTGGTGATGGCCGCCGGCCTGACCGCCAATCTGAGCGCCAACCCCTTTGCCAGCGTGACCACCGTCACCGTCCAGATCGTCCAGCTGCTGACCGGCGATCAGGAGTTTGACAGCCCCAAGACGCTCGCTGCCTTCGCGCTCGGGCTGGTGCTGTTCATCGTCACGCTTCTGCTCAACATCGTCGCCCTGCGCGTCGTCAAAAAATATCGGGAAGCCTATGAGTGACACGGTTCTTGCCGGCGTGCCGCCGCGCGGCACCGAGGCCGGGCGCGCGCCGACCGACTGGAAGGGCGCGGCGATGCAGCGCCGGATCCGGCGGCGCTATGCGGCCGAACGCCGGTTCCGGCTGGCCGGGCTGGGCGCGGTCATGCTGTCGGCGGCGTTCCTTGCATTCCTGCTGGTCGTGATGATCGCCAATGGCTGGCGCGGCTTCACCCGCACCGAAATCCGGCTGGATGTCGATTTCGCGCGCGCCGGGCTGGCGGTGACGCCGGCGATGCTGGGCGGCGCGGATGCCGACCGGCTGCTGGCGACCGCCGGGCTGGAGGATCTGGTCAACCTCACCGCCGTGCGCCAGTTCGGGCCGGGCGGCGAGCGGCTGCTGTCCGAAGCGGCATGGCTGGAGCTGCGCCGCGCGATCAAGGCCGATCCGGCGGTGCTGTCGCGCACCGCCCCGTTGTGGCTGCCGGCGGCCGATCCGATCGACGTCGCCGCCAAGCATCAGGGCACGGCGCGCGCCGAGGCCGATTATGCGCGGCTGACCGCCGCCGGCGCGGTGCGCACCGGCTTCAACCTCACCTTCCTGACCGATGCCGACGCGACCGATCCGGCGATGGTCGGTATCTGGGGGGCGCTCAAGGGGTCGCTGCTGACCATGCTGGTCACGCTCGCCCTCGCCTTTCCGATCGGCGTGCTGTCGGCCGTCTATCTGGAGGAATATGCGCCGCGCAACCGCTGGACCGACCTGATCGAGGTGTCGATCAACAATCTGGCGGCGGTGCCCTCGATCATCTTCGGGCTGCTCGGCCTCGCCATCTTCCTCAACACCTGGCACCTGCCGCGCTCGGCCCCGCTTGCCGGCGGGCTGACGCTCGCGCTGATGACGATGCCGGTGATCGTGATTGCCGGGCGCAACGCGATCAAGTCGGTGCCGCCCTCGATCCGCGATGCAGCCCTCGGCATCGGCGCCAGCCGCATCCAGGTGGTGTTCCACCATGTCCTGCCGCTCGCCTTGCCGGGCATCCTGACCGGCACGATCATCGGCATGGCCCGCGCGCTCGGCGAGACCGCCCCGCTGCTGATGATCGGCATGCGCGCGTTCATCGCCTCGCCGCCCGGCGGCATTTCCGATCCGGCGACCGTGCTGCCAGTGCAGATCTTCCTCTGGTCCGACGAGGTCAGCCGCGGGTTCGTCGAAAAGACCTCGGCCGCGATCATCGTGCTGCTGGTGTTCCTGCTCGCGATGAACGCTGTCGCCATCTATCTCCGCAACCGCTTCGAACAACGCTGGTGATCCATGTCTGAGCCGACCACCCCCACCCGTCCCAAGATGACGGCGCGCGACGTCAGCGTGTTCTATGGCGCCAAGCAGGCGATCCGGAACGTGTCGATCGATGTCGACATGGAAAATGTCACCGCGTTCATCGGCCCGTCGGGCTGCGGCAAATCGACGTTCCTGCGCACGCTCAACCGGATGAACGACACCATCGGCAATGCCCGGGTCGAAGGC
>DMHI01000162.1 GCA_003449515.1 Lysobacteraceae bacterium
GCCACCGCGCAGTTCCCGAGTAACTGGGAGCTTTCGGCCGCGCGTGCGGCGAGCGTCGTGCATGTGCTGCTGAAGGCCGGGCTCGAACCCGGCCGTCTCGCCATCGGCGGCATGGGGCAGTTCCACCCCGTGGCGGACAACACCACCGTCGAAGGCCGCAACGCCAACCGCCGCGTGGTGCTGGTGGTGCTCGCGGGCGCGGGCGAGGACGGCACCCCCATCGAAAAAGTGCTCGACGCCAGTGCCGCCGCGAGCCCCGCAGCCGATGCCACACAACTGGCCGAAGCGAGCACCGAGCCCTGGCCCGGCGTGCCGGTGGCACTGCCCGCCGCCCTCACCACCGACAGCCCCACTGCGAGGCTCGCCCCATGACCGCCATGCCGCCCATCACCAGCGCCGGCGCCCAGCGCTGGATCCGCTTCACGCTCGCGCAGCAGGACTACGCCGTGGACATCCGCTGCGTGCGCGAGGTGCTGAGCCATGCTGCCATCGAGCCCGTGCCGGGTGCGCCGCCGACGGTGCTCGGCGTCATCAACCTGCGTGGGCAGATTGTCACCGTGCTCGACTTCCCGGCCTGGCTCGGGCGCAACCCGCGCACCGGGGACGGCCCGGTGCTCGTGATGGATCACCGTGGCGTCGTGCTGGCGCTCGCCATCGACGCCATCCACGACGTGACGCGGCTTGATCCCGATGACATCAAGCCCGTGCCCCGTACCGGCACCGCTACACGGCCCGAGTGCCTGCAAGGGCTCGTCGTGCGCGACGGGGGCTTGCTGTCGCTGTTCAATGCCGATGTGCTGATCGCCCAGCTCGTGGGCTGACCATTCATCCGCGCCGCGAAGCCACTCGCGCGCGCGCCGCTCAAGCGGGCACGGCGTTTGCCGAAACCACTCCTGACACCGCCGCACTGACCAGAAACCGTCAGCCGCGAGCGCGGTGGAACTTCGGGAGCAAGCTCATGGCGCGCAAGATGGTAGCCCGCACACCCGCACCGGCGCAGGACGCCGAAAGCCACATCCAGCTCGGCGCGCAGCTCGGCATCGAAGATGCCGACGGCCTGCACCGGCAGCTCGTCGCCGCCGTCGACGACCCGCGGCCCGTCGTGCTCGAAGGGCGCGACGTGCAGAACATCCACACCGCCGCCCTCGAACTCTTCTGCCTCTTCTGCCGCGACCGCCGTGCGGCCGGCCGCGAAACCCGCTGGCAGGAGCCCAGCGAGGCGCTGCGTTCGGCGGCAGCACTCCTGGGCATCACCGCCTTGATGGCGCTGGCCCAGCAGGGAGGCGCGCCATGAGTGCGGCGATTCTCGCGGTGGACGACTCCGCCTCCATGCGGCAGATGGTCGCCTTCACGCTCAAGGCGGCGGGCTACAACGTCACCGAGGCCGAAGACGGCGCGGTGGCACTGGGCCTTGCGAAGCAGGGCAAGTACCGCCTCGTGCTCGCCGACGTGAACATGCCCAACATGGACGGCATCACGCTGGTGAAGAACCTCCGCACGCTGCCGGACTACAAGTTCACGCCGCTCTTGATGCTCACCACCGAGTCCACGCCGGAGAAGAAGGCCGAAGGCAAGGCAGCAGGCGCGACGGGCTGGCTGGTGAAGCCCTTCAACCCCGAGCAGCTGATCGCGACGATCCAGAAAGTATTGGGCTGAAACGGCCATGACGATTGATCTCGCGCGGTTTCACGCAGCCTTCTTCGAGGAGAGCTTCGAGGGCCTCGACGCGATGGAATCGAACCTCCTCGCGCTCGATCCCGCCGCCTTCGACCTCGCTGCGGACAAGGAGACGATCAACGCCATCTTCCGCGCCGCGCACTCCATCAAGGGCGGCTCGGCGACGTTCGGCTTCTCGGCTGTGGCTGGCTTCACCCACATTCTGGAAACGCTGCTCGACCAGATGCGCGCGGGCTCGCGGGCGGTGAGTGCCGAGGGTGTGAACGCGCTGCTGAAGTCGGTCGATGCGGTGCGCGAGCTGCTCGAAGCCGCGCGCGATGGCCGCGAGGCGAACACCACCCTCGTCGCGGCGCACCAGCAGACGCTGGAGGCGCTGCTGCACGGTGCGACACCCTCGGTAGCCGTGGCGACCGGGCCCACCGCGAAGACGGTGGCGGCCAAAGGCTGGCAGATCCGCTTCGCGCCGCAGCCAGGGCTGTTCCGCAGCGGCAACGATCCGCGCCACCTCCTGCGCGAGCTGGCGACGCTGGGGCATCTGGAGATCGAGGCGACCGTGGCCGATGCACGACCGCTCGCGGAGACTGTTCCCGAGGACTGCCATCTGCACTGGAACCTCACGCTGCACGGCAGCGTCGATGAAGCGCGGGTGCGCGACGTGTTCGCCTGGGTCGAAGACGAGGCGGAGATCGTGATCGCAGCACTGGCCGAGGCTCTCACCGAAGCGCCAGCTGCCATCCCCACGCCCGCAGCCCCGGGCGACGGCAAGCCGTCGCTGACGCTCATTCAAGGCGGCAAGTCCGACGCAGCGAAGCCATCGGCCGCAAAGCCCGAGCAGCGCAGCGGCGGCGACCGTCGCCAGGGCGACCGTCGCGGTGGTGCGGCGGAAAGCTCGATCCGTGTCTCCACCGAAAAGATCGACCAGCTCATCAACCTCGTCGGCGAGCTGGTCATCACCCAGGCCATGCTGGCGCAGCAGGCCGAAGCGCTTGATCCCATCGTCTGCGAAAAGCTCTTGAGCGGCCTGACGCAGCTCGACCGCAACACGCGGCAGCTACAGGAGAGCGTGATGTCCATCCGCATGCTGCCGATGGAGTTCGTGTTCTCGCGCTTTCCCCGCATGGTGCACGACCTTGCGGGCAAGCTGGGCAAGGAAGTGCGGCTCCTCACCGTCGGTGAGTCCACCGAGCTGGACAAGGGCCTGATCGAGAAGATTGCCGACCCGCTGACGCACCTCGTACGCAACGCGCTCGACCACGGTGTGGAAACGCGGGAGGCACGCATCGCCGCCGGCAAGGACCCGGTGGGCACCGTGCGGCTCAGTGCCGCGCACCAGGGCGGCAGCATCGTCATCGAGATTTCGGACGACGGCCGCGGCCTGAACCGCCAGCGCATTCTGGCCAAGGCGCGCGAGAGCGGGCTCGCCGTGAGCGATGCCATGCCCGACAGCGAGGTCTGGCAGCTCATCTTCGCCTCGGGCTTCTCCACCGCCGAGGTCGTCACCGATGTCTCGGGCCGCGGCGTGGGCATGGACGTGGTGCAGAGCAAGATCCGCGAGCTCTCCGGCCAGATCCAGATTTACTCCGAGCCCGGCCAGGGCTCGCGCTTCACCATCCGCGTGCCGCTGACGCTCGCCATCCTGCCCACCCTGCTGGTGCGGGTCGACGCGACGACGTACGCGCTGCCGCTGGGTCGCGTGGTGGAAGTGCTGCCGATGCCGAGCCGCCGCCCCGACTACGTCGATGGCCACCCCGTGCTCGACCTGCGCTCCAGCACGCTGCCGCTGGTCTGGCTGCGCGCCTGGCTGCACCTTGCGCCCTGCGTCGCCGGCAGCGAGGTCATCGTGGTGCTGCAGACCGGCGATTTCCGCTACGGCCTGGTCGTCGACCAGGTGCGTGGCCGCGAGGAGGTGGTCATCAAGGCGCTGCCGAAGCGCGTGCGCGGCATTCCGGGCTACGCCGGCGCCACGCTGATCGGCGACGGCTCGTTGTCCCTGATCCTCGATGTCGATGGCCTGCAGCGCAGCGCCAGCGGCCGCGGCAGCCGAGTCAAGCGGGCCTAGGCGATGGACCTGCTCAGTCTGGCCGGCCTCGTCCTCGCCATCGTCGCCATCGTCGGCGGCACCCTCGCCAAGGGCGCGGGCCTGTCGGCGTTGTGGAACTTCGCGGCTTTCCTGATCGTGATCGTCGGTACGCTCGGCGCCGTGCTGCTGCAGAGCGGACTGCCGACCTTCCGGCGTGCGATGGTGATCGCCCGCTGGATCGTGCAGCCGCCCGCCGACAACCGGAAGAAGCTGATCGTGCAGATCATCGATTGGGCCGGCACCGCACGCAAGCAGGGCCTGCTGGGTCTCGAAGCGCAGGTCGCGCGGCAGCCCGACCGCTTTCTCGCCAAGGGCCTGCAGATGCTGGTCGACGGCGTCGAACCCGAGGTGCTGCGGCACATGCTGGAGATCGAGATCGAGGCCGAGGAGCACGCCGACACCCAGGCCGCCAAGGTGTTCGAGGCCGCCGGCGTGTATGCGCCCACCCTGGGCATCGTTGGTGCCGTGCTCGGCCTGATGGCGGTGATGAAGAACCTCGCCGATCCGTCCAAGCTCGGCGAGGGCATCGCCGCCGCGTTCACCGCGACCATCTACGGCATCGCCGCGGCGAACTGCCTGTTCCTGCCGGTGGCGAACAAGCTGAAGGCGATCATCCGCCGCCGCGCCGGTGATCGCGAGCTGGTGGTCGAGGGCCTGGTCTCGATCGCCCACGGCGAGAACCCCCGCAACATCGAAACCCGCCTCGGCGGTTTTCTGCACTGAAGCGCCGTGCGATGGCCCGCCGTCACCGCCACGAGGAGCACGTCAATCACGAGGCCTGGGCGATCCCGTATGGCGATCTGATCACCCTGGTGCTGGCGTTCTTCGTGGTGATGTACGCGATCTCGACGGTCAACGAGGGCAAGTACCGGGTGATGAGCGAATCGCTCAGTGCCGCGTTCGACGGTTCGCCACGCAGCATCGCCCCGATCCGGGTGGGCGAGCCCACCGGCGCCGCCAGCATCGCCCCGCCCACGCCGTTCGAGACCGATCGCGGATCGGACGATCTCGTGCAGCTCACCGACCGCGTCCGCGCCGATGCCTTGATCACGCCGATGGAGCTGATGCAGCTCGAACAGGCCGGGTCGCAGGCCGACACCCAGCTCGACGCCATCCAGCGCCAGGTCGAGCGCGTGCTCGGCCCGCTGATCATGTCCGACCAGGTCACCGTGACCCGCGAGGGCCTCTGGCTGGAGGTGATCATCCGCAGCGATGTGCTGTTCGCCAGCGGCTCGGCGGCACTCTCCGCTCCGGCGCGCGAGGCCATCGACCAGCTCGCCACCGTGCTGCGCGAACTGCCCAACGAGCTGCGCATCGAAGGCCACACCGACAACGACCCGATCGCCAGCGCCCTGTTCCCGTCCAACTGGGAGCTTTCCGGCGCGCGCGCGGCCAGCGTCATCCGCCTGCTCGAAGGGCGCGGGGTCGATCCGCGGCGCATGGCGGCGGTGGGCTTCGGGGAGAAGCGCCCGATCGCCGACAACGCCACGCCCGCCGGGCGTGCCGCCAACCGCCGGGTGATGCTGGTGATCCTCGCCACCTCCGGTCCGGCGGCACCGCCCTCGGCAGCGGTGGCCGGCGGTCAAGATTCCGCGGTGGCGGCCGTTGATGCCGGAACGGATCGGCTGCAGGCCACGCCGGCCGAGGGTGCGGCGGCGGCGGCCGCGCCGGTTCCGCAAGCCCTTCCCGAGGACGTCCGCTGATGCAGGTGTGGGCCATCGCCAACCAGAAAGGCGGCGTCGGCAAGACCACCACGACGCTGCTGCTCGGGCGCCTCCTGGCCGCCCGCGGCCAGCGCGTGCTGCTCGCCGACCTCGACCCGCATGCGTCGCTGACGCGTGCATTCGGCATCCCGTCCGAGCCGCCGCCAGCGGGTACGCTCGATCTGTTCGACACCCCGCCGAAGGCCGTCGCCGCGGTGTCGCGGGCGACGCCGATCGCCCACCTCCGGCTGCTGCCGGCGCAGGCCGGGATGGCCACGCTCGAGCGCCGCTCGGCCACCGCGCCGGGTCTGGGCCTCGCGCTCGGGCAGGGCCTTGCCGCCGCCGCCGCCG
>DMHI01000036.1 GCA_003449515.1 Lysobacteraceae bacterium
GCGCCAGTGCCGCGATCGCCGGTGCGGCTTCCGGGCGCAGGCTGTCGCCGAACGCGAGCAGGGCCACCAGTACCGGCGGTGTGCCGCTCACATCGGCCAGCCAGGACACGCTCAGGCCCTTCGCCGCCGCGCTCTGGGCCGCCTCGGCCAGGGGCCGGCGATCAACCCCGAACTCCGCCATCCAGGCACTGCTGCCCAAGGCATGGCGTCGGCCCGCGACCTGCGCCTCGACGCCGCGGCCGGGCACGGCGCGCATCCCTTCCGCCGCTGGCCCGGCGAGGCCTTCCGACTCCGCCGCCTCGACGACAGCACGCCCGAGCGGATGCTCGCTGCCCCGCTGCAGCGCGGCGGCCAGCGCCAGCGCCTCGGCGCGCGCACCCGCGGCGGCGTGCAGTTCGGTCAGGCGCGGGCGTCCCACGGTCAGCGTCCCGGTCTTGTCGAAGGCCACGGTGCGGATGCGGGCGGCACCCTCGAGGGCGTCGGCATCGCGCACCAGGATGCCGTGACGCGCCGCCATGCCGGTGCCGGCCATGATCGCCGTCGGCGTGGCCAGGCCGAGCGCGCACGGGCAGGCGATGACCAGCACCGACACCGCGGTGATGAGGGCGCGTTCCCAGTCGCCGGTGGCGAGCCCCCAGCCGGCCAGCGTGGCCACGGCGATCAGCACGACGATGGGCACGAACACCGCGCTGACCCGATCGACAAGGCGCTGGATCGGCGGCTTGCGGAGCTGCGCGTCCTCCACCAGACGGACGATGCGCGCCAGCGTGCCTTCGGCCGCCGACGAGGTCGCCACCACCCGCAGGCGGCCTTCGGCGTTGATGGAGCCCCCGGTGACGTGATCGCCGGGGCCTTTGCTGACCGGCAGCGGCTCGCCGGTCAACATCGACTCGTCGACATGGCTCTGGCCGTCGGCGATCACGCCATCGACCGGGAGTCGCTCACCCGGGCGGACCACCAGCCGGTCACCGGCGCGGACGCGCTCCACCGGCCACTCCCGCTCGGCCCCGTCGTCCTGCTGGATCCGGGCCATCGACGGGCGCAGCTGCTGGAGGGCCCGGATCGCCGACGAGGCGTCGCGCTTCGCGCGCGCCTCCATCCACTTGCCGAGCAGCACGAACGTGATGATCGCGGCGGACGCCTCGAAATAAAGGGCCGCACCGCCGCGGGACGCCGGATCGAGGAGATGCCAGACGCTGAGCAGATAACCCGCTGTCGTGCCCAGGGCGACCAGCACGTCCATGTTGCCGGTGCCCGCCCGCAAAGCCGACCAGGCGCCGCGGTAGAAGCGCCAGCCCACCCAGAACTGCACCGGAGTGGCCAGCAGGAACTGCACCCAGCCCGGCGGCATGGCGTGGATGCCGAACGGCAGCAGAACCATCGGCGCGAGCAGGGGCAACGTGAGCAGGCCGGCGATGACGAGGTCACGCCGCAGCGGGTCGCCTGCCGGCGCGGTGACGCGACCTGCGGCCTCGTCGTTCAGCCGGACCTGGTAGCCGGCGCGTTCAACGGCGCGCAGCAGCGGCTCGGGATCGCCGAGATCGCCTTCGACGCGGGCCGACTCGGTGGCGAGGTTCACGGTGCTCGTGGTCACGCCCGGCACCGACGCCAAGGCCTTCTCGACGCGGCGCACGCACGAGGCGCAGTTCATCCCGCCGATGGCGAGGGTGTGCGTGTGGGGGTTCGGGGCGGGATCGCTCATTCCACGCCCTCGCTGCGCAGCGCGCGGTCAAGCCTCGTCCGCGCCGCGTCGTCGAGCGCGCCGGCGTGCTCGAAGCGCCAGCGTCCGCGGACGTCGCGCAGCACCAGGGCCGGCAGCGTGCGCTGCGGAAGATCGGCCGGAAGTACGGCAGCGGGCGCGACCCCGAGGCTGGCGGCCCAGCGCCGCGCCGTGTCGGCATCGGCGGGGCGGGTGTCGGTCTTGCTGGCGCGCGCCGCGAGGTGCAGCACGCGCAGGTCGGCGGGCAGGCTGTGTTCGAGCGTGCGCCATTGCACGAGGCAGGCGGCGCAGCCCGGCGCGCCATAGACCAGCAGCAGCGGTGCGCCCTGGTAGGGCGAGAGATCGGGCTCGCCGGGCAGGCCCGGCGGTGGATCGCCCTTCAGCCACCAGGCCAGCCCGAGCATCAACACCACGCCCAGAAGGAAGGCGGCATCGAGCCGCGGACGCCGCACCCGCGGGGTCGGTCGTCTGGCATGGCGGCTCATGCCTCCGGGGGCCTGGCGGGCACCGACGCCGGTGCCACGGCACCGCCCGAGATGATGAACGCCATCGCCTCGTCGAAGGTCCAGCTCGTGGGAGTGAGCTTGTCCACCGGCACCACCTCGAGGTAGCCCGAGGTGGGATTCGGCGTGGTCGGCACGTAGACCGCCGCCAGCTCGCGGTTGGTGCCTTCCTCGCGCAGCGTGCGGGTCACGAAGCCCACGGCCTTCATGTCGCGGTGCGGGAAGTCGATCAGCACCACACGCTGCACGCCGCTGGGCGGGTGCTGCAGGAGGTCGAGCAGTTTGCGCGCGCTCGAATAGACCACGTTCACCAGCGGCACCTGGGCGATCACGCCCTCGGTCCAGCGCAGCAGGGTCTGGCCGATGACGCGATGGGCCAGTGCACCCACGCCGAGGATGATGCACAGCGTGCCGAACAGGGCCATCAGCGCCATCACCCACGGATCGTCGGCCCAGCGGAACAGCGTCGGATCGGCGCTTGCGAGTCCGCGCAGGAGGGGCTCGACCCAGGGACGGGAGAGGTCGGAGAGCAGGCCGAACAGCACGTTGACGACCAGCCATGCCAACCACAGGGGCAGCAGGGTCAACAGCCCGGCGATGAACCAGCGACGGAGTTTGCGCATGGGTGCATCGTAGCGCCCGCTCGCACGATCGGTGCGATGACCTCAGCGGGCGCGCGGCGGTGCGCCCCCGAGCAGCTCGTCGAGGCTCACGTCGCGCACCAGCCGGAAGCCGACATCGTCCTGCCCACGGCCGTCGCCGGCCGCCTGCGTGGCGCTGGCGCTGGCGCGGGCGGCCGG
>DMHI01000273.1:0-978 GCA_003449515.1 Lysobacteraceae bacterium
TTCTCGATCGCGCGCGGCCTCGACTACTACACCGGCACCGTCTACGAGACCACACTCGACGCCCACCCGCAGATCGGTTCGGTCTGCTCGGGCGGCCGCTACGACAACCTCGCCAGCCATTACACCAAGTCGCATTTGCCGGGCGTCGGCATCTCGATCGGCGTGACGCGGCTGTTCTGGCAGCTGCGCGAGGCCGGCCTGATCGGCACTGCCGAAAGCAGCGTGGAGTGCCTGGTGGCGCTGATGGATGATGCCGGCCTCGACGACGCGCTGGCGCTCGGCAGCCGGTTGCGTGCGGGCGGCATCAACACCGAGGTGCAGCTCGAGGCGAAGAAGCTGGCCAAGCAGTTCCAGTACGCCGACCGCGCCGGCATCCGCTTCGTGCTGCTGCGCGGCGAGGACGAGCGCGCCAAGGGCGCGGTGGCGGTGAAAGACCTGCGCCGCAACGAGCAGTTCGAGGTGGCCGAGAGCGAGCTGGTGGCCGCGCTGAAGGTCGAGCTGGCGCAGCAGCGCGCGCTGGCGGGGCGCTGAAATGGCCGCGGCAGCAAGGCAGGGCGGCGGCGCGACCGACGAGACGCACGACTCGGTGCCTCTTGATGGCGCTTCGCTGACCCGCGAACAGGTCGTGGCCGTGGCGCGCGGCGCGGGCGTCGCGCTCGACGCCGCGCAGTTGCAGCGGGTGCAGCGCACGGCGGATTTCCTCGCCGAACAGGTCCGTCGCCAAGAGCCGCTGTACGGCGTCTCGACCGGCTTCGGCAGCAACGCCGATCGCCTGCTCGGCGCGCATCGCCTGCGTGGCGACGAGGGCGCGGCGACCACGCTGCACGAGGAGCTGCAGGAGAACCTGATCACCACCCACGCGGTCTGCGTCGGCGAGCCCTTCGCCGAGGACGTGGTGCGGGCGATGCTGGTCATCCGCATCAACACGCTGATGAAGGGGCACTCCGGCGTGCGCGCGAGCACGCTCGAGGCCTACGC
>DMHI01000273.1:1380-6625 GCA_003449515.1 Lysobacteraceae bacterium
GCCAGCGGCGATCTGGCACCGCTGTCGCACCTCGCCATCGTGCTGCTGGGGCAGGGCGAGGCCTTCTTCCGCGGCGAGCGCCTGCCGGGGGCCGAGGCGCTGAGCCGCGCGGGCCTCACGCCGATCCGGCTTTCGTACAAGGAAGGTCTGGCGCTCAACAACGGCACCGCGCAGATGCTCGCCACCGCCGTGCTCTGCGCCGAGCGTCTGGAGAAGCTTGTCGATCTTGCCGACCGCTGCGCGGCGATGACCATCGACGCCTTCGCCGGGCGTCGCCGCGCCTTCGACGCGCACGTCCACGCGCTGCGTCCGCATCCGGGGCAGGTGGCGAGTGCGGCCAACCTGCGTGCGCTGCTCGCCGGGTCCACGCTCTCCGACATCGCCTACCACCTCGTGCCGAAGGCCAAGCCGTGGCTGCCAACGAGCTGGCCGAACGCCGATCTTGCCGCCTTCAGCTTCGATATCGGCTGGGACTGGGTGCCGGCCGACCAGCGCCACGGCCGCGAGCGCTTCTACCAGCGATTCAAGCCGTTCCGTGGCGGCAAGAAGCACCAGCCGCAGGACAGCTACAGCCTGCGCTGCGCGCCGCAGGTGCACGGCGCGGTGCGCGATGCGCTGGCGCAGCTGCAGCGCGTCATCGATGTGGAATTGAATGCCGTCACTGACAATCCGCTGATCTTCCCGGATCTCGACGGTGCGACGCACATCGAGGACCAGGTCGTCTCGGCCGGGCACTTCCACGGCATGCCGATCGCGCTGGCGATGAGCTATGTCAAGGCGGCCATCCCGGTGCTGGCATCGATCTCCGAGCGGCGCTTGAACAAGCTGGTCGATCCGGCCACCAACGACGGCCTGCCGGCCTTCCTGATCGGCAACGAGGACGGCACCGAATCCGGCCTGATGATCGCGCAGTACACGGCTGCCGCCATCGTCAACGACCTCGCCACACGCGCGCATCCGGCCACCGTGTATTCGGTGCCGACCAGCGCCAATGCCGAGGACCACGTGTCGATGGGCGCGAACGAAGGCCGCCACGTGCTGGACATGAGCGACGACCTCGCCAAGGTGCTGGCGCTGGAGCTGATGACTGCGGCGCAGGCGCTGGATTTCCGCCGCGACATGATCGAAGCCGCGCGACAGCTCGCGCGCGCGGCCGATCTCGCGACGTTCGTGGCGAAGGTGGGCAACGCACCGCCCGATCCGCATCCGCAGCGTGCGCAGTTCCTCGCTGAAGTCGATGCGCTGCGTGCCGAACTCGCTTCGTCACCGGGCTTCGCACCGGGTCACGCCGTGGGCGAGCTGCATGCGGCCTTCCGTGCGCGCGTGGCCTTCCTCGGCAAGGACCGCGCGCTCGATCGCGACGTCGCCGAGGCGGTGCGCTTCGTCGAGGACTGGATCACGCGCTGAGGGCGAGCGCTGCCGGAACGCGCCGGACGCGCGCCACCCGGCGCCCGGCGATCAGGGTCCGGCGGGCTTATTGCGCCAGCAGTTCGACCTTCGCCACCTGGCCGTTGCGGGCATCGGTGAGCACGTACAGCGCGCCGTCCGGGCCCTGGCGCACGTCGCGGATGCGCTGGTTCCAGCCGTCGAGCAGCACCTCGGTGTCGACCACGCGCTCGCCGTCGAGCACCACGCGTTCGAGGTGGTTCAGCGCCAGCGCGCCGACGAAGGCATTGCCCTTCCACGCCGGGAAGCGATCGGCGGTGTAGAAGGCGAGCCCCGAGACGCCGAGCGAGGGCGTCCACTGGTGCAGCGGCTGCTCCATGCCATCCTTTTCCGTGAGGCCGTCGCCGATCGTCGTGCCGTTGTAGTTGATGCCGAAGGTGATGACCGGCCAGCCGTAGTTGCGCCCGGCGCGTGCCACGTTGATCTCGTCGCCGCCGCGCGGGCCGTGCTCGTGCGTCCAGACGAGGCCGGTGGTGGGATGCAGGGCCATGCCCTGGATGTTGCGGTGGCCGTAGCTGAAGACGCCCGGGTGCGTTCCCGCGCGTGCGGCCAGCGGCAGGCCGGCAGCCGGCGTGCCGTCGTCGTTGAGCTTGAACAGCTTGCCCTGGCCGAGGCTGAGGTCCTGCGCGGTGTCCTGCATGCCGCGATCGCCGCTGCTGACGAACAGCTTGCCGTCGCGGTCGAACACGAGGCGCGATCCGTAGTGGAAGCCGGTATCGACCTTGGGCGACTGCCGGAAGATCACCCGCACGTCCTGCAGCGCCTCACCGACGAGCCGGCCGCGTGCCACCGAGGTGCCGGCACCGCCGCTGCCGGGCTCGGAATAGCTGAGGTAGACGAGCTGGTTGTCGGCGAACTCCGGGTGCAAGGCCACGTCGAGCAGCCCGCCCTGGCCGCGGGCCTGCACGCGCGGCACGCCGGCCACCGCGCGCGAGATCGTGCCGTCGGGAGCGACGATGCGCAGACGGCCGGGACGCTCGGTGACCAGCATCCGGCCATCGGGGAGGAAGGCCATCCCCCACGGATGCTCGAGTCCCTCCGCGATCGTGGTCACCCGAACCGGGCCATTCTCGCTGGGGAATTCGCGGCTCGCGGCGGCGAGCGGGCCGGAAAGCGCGATGACGAGGGCGGCACAGCCGATCAGTGACGGATAACAGCGGGGGAGGGGCATGGTGGTTGTCCGAAGGTGGGAGGTCGAGTTTCGGCAGCCGCCGATCAAGCCGGCGTCACGGTTCATTCGTGGTGGCGGTGGTTGCGACAGTCACACGCCCAGCGCGTGCATCGCCGCCGCGCGCCCGGCGTGCAAGCCGCTGGCGAAGCAGGCGGTGAGCAGGTAGCCGCCGGTTGGCGCATCCCAGTCGAGCATTTCGCCGCAGGCGAACCAGCCGGGCAGGGCGCGCAGCATGAGCCGCCGATCGACGCCGGCCAGCGCGATGCCCCCGGCGCTGCTGATCGCCTCGGCCAACGGCCGTGAGGCCCGCAGCCTGATCGGCAGGGCCTTGATCGCATCGGCCAGCGCCACCGGATCGCCGAGCGTGCCTGCGGAAAGCACCTCGCGGAGCAGGGCCGCCTTCGCGCCGTCGAGCTTGAGCCGACGACGCAGCACCTCGCTCAGACTGCGGCCATCACGCCCGGCAAGCAGGGCGCTGCGCACGCGCTCGTCCGGCACGCCCGGCAGCAGGTCGAGCTGCAGCAGGGCCGTGCCATCACGGGCGATCGACGTGCGCAGGTCGGCACCGATGGCGTAGAGCAGGCTGCCCTCGAGCCCCGTTGCGGTGAGCACGCATTCGCCCTGCTGACGGCGCATGCGCCCTGCCGCGTCCGACCATTGCACGGCGATGGGCTTCAGCGCCGCACCCGCGAACTTCGCCACGAGGTGTTCGCTCCAGCCCACATCGAAGCCGCAATTCGAAGCCTCCAACGGCACCGTGGGTACGCCCCGCGCCGACAGCCACGGCATCCAGGCAGCGTCCGAGCCGAGCTGGGGCCAACTGCCGCCGCCCAGGGCCAGCACCACCGCGCCGGCCTCGATGGCGCGGGTGCCTGCAGGGCCCTCGACGAGCGCGTGGCCGGCCGGGTCGAAGCCCAGCCAGCGTTCACGCATGTGCAGGCGCACACCCTCCTGCTTCAGCCGGGCGACCCAGGCGCGCAGGAGCGGTGCCGATTTCATATCGACGGGGAACACCCGTCCCGAGCTGCCGACGAAGGTCTCGACGCCGAGGCCGCGCGCCCACTCGCGCAGCGCCATGGCGTCGAAGCCGTCGAGCCAGTGCGCGACCTCACTCGCGCCGCGCGTGTAACGCTGCTCGAAGCGCGGTCGCGGGTCGCTGTGCGTGAGGTTCATGCCGCCGCGTCCAGCGATCAGGAATTTGCGGCCCACGGTGGGTTTGGCCTCGAGCAGATCGACCTCGACGCCAGCGCGGCGCGCGGCTTCCGCCGCCATCAGGCCCGCCGGCCCGCCGCCAATGACGAGAACGCCGGGGAAGCGCTGCAATGGACGCCCGGCGTCAGGCACAGGCGCCCTTGCCGATCACGCTGCACATTCGCCGTGTCCCGTCGCGGCGGTCAGGGCCCCGGCTCGATGCCGAGCAGTTCCACCTCGAACAGCAGCGGCTGGTCGGGCGGGATCACGCCACCGGCACCGCGATTTCCGTAAGCCAGATGCGCCGGAATGGCGAGCTCGCGCACTTCACCGATGCGCATGCCGAGCACGCCTTCATCCCATCCGCGGATCACCCGCCCCGAGCCGAGCGGAAACACGAAGGGCTCGCCGCGCGGTCGCGAGCTGTCGAACTCGGCACCCTTCCGCCCGGGTTGGCGCTCGTCGTAGAGCCAGCCGGTGTAGTGCACCCGCACCGTCTGGCCGACGGCGGCGATCCCGCCGGTGCCCGGTGTGAGCGTGCGGATCTCGAGATCGGCCGGCGCACCGGCTGCGGGATCGGCGGGCGCGATGTCCGGTGCGCAGCCCGCGAGTCCGAGGGCGAGCAGGGTGGCCGCAAGCGGGGCGATGAAGGGACGGAACGGCATGGTGGCGGCGATCCAGACGGTGGGGCGCAAAGGCGGTGAGGCGCGAAGGATGCCCGAGTGCGGGCGCTGACCGCTTGCCGCACTGCAGGCAGGGGTCAGTCGGGGCGCTTGCCCTTGAAGCCGGGCTTGAAGGTCTTGCCCTTGTAGCCACCAGCACGCTCGCCGCCCGGCTTGAAGCCCGGCTTCTTGGCGAAGCGCGGGGCGTCGCCGCCGACCTCACCGCTGTCGTCCTTGCTCGGGTCGTAGGCCTTGAGCATCAGCGCCTGCCCGGCCACGCGCACCTTCTTCAGGTGGGCCATGATCTCCTTGGGCATGCCCTCCGGCAGATCGACCAGCGTGTCGTGGGTGCGGATGTTGATGCGGCCGATGTGCGCGGCTTCGAGGCCGGCCTCGTTGGCGATCGCGCCGACGATGTTGCCGGGCTTCACCTGATGCGCGTGGCCCACGGCGATCCAGTAGGTGGCGAAGCCGGGATCCGGCGCGCGCGGCGCATCGAACTTCGGCTTGTGCGGACGCGGCGGGCCGTCGTCGCGGGCGATGCGCGGCTCGGGGCGCCAGCTCATCGGCTCGCCGCGCGGCTGCCGCGGCAGCTTGTCGAACTCGGCGAGGTCGCGGCGCTGCGGGCGTTCGCCGCGCTCGGTGATCTCGCGCTCCGGGCGCGCTTCACGGCTTGGCGGCTCCATCAGCAGCGGCGTGTCGCCCTGCGCGAGGCGCGCCAGCGCCGCGGCGATCTCGATCGCCGGCACGTTGTGCTCGGTCTCGTAGCGCTCGA
>DMHI01000107.1 GCA_003449515.1 Lysobacteraceae bacterium
CGTGCTGGCGCTGCTGCTGCCGCATCTGCTGCCGCCGGCACCGGCGGCCACGCCGCGCCTGCGCGCTCCCACGGCGGCGCTCAGGCTTGTCGGCGTGGTGCTCTACGACATCGTCAAGGCGAACATCGACGTGGCGCGGCGCATTCTCGGGCCCGAGGATGCGATCCGCCCGGTCTATGTGTGGGTGCCGCTCGACATCGCCTCGCCGCAGGGCATCGCCCTGTTCGCGTCGATCATCACCATGACGCCGGGTACCCTGAGCTGCGAGGTCAGCGCGGACCGCCGCTGGTTGCTGGTGCACTGCTTCCACGCCGATGATCCGGCGGCCGTGGTGGCCGATGCGAAATCGCGCTACGAGCGCCCGCTGATGGAGGTGTTCCGGTGATCACCGCGATGGTGCTGCCCTGGGTCGGCGCGGCCTTCGCCCTCGCGTTCGTGCTTTCCTTCTACCGGCTGCTGCGCGGCCCGGCGCTGGTCGACCGCGTGCTGGCGCTCGATACCCTGTACGTGAACGCGCTGGCCCTGCTGATCGTGGTTGGCATCGCCCTTGGTGACGCGGTCTATTTCGAGGCTGCGCTGCTGATCGCCGTGTTCGGCTTCGTGGGAACCGTGGCCGCGGCGCGTTATGTGGATCGCGGGAGCATCGTCGAATGAACGCCATGCCGCTCTGGCTCGATGCGATGGTCGCCGCGCTGCTGGTGGCCGGTGCCTTCTTCGCCCTGGTCGGTGCGTGGGGCCTCGCCAAGCTCCGCGACTTCATGAAGCGTCTGCACGGACCCACCAAGGCCACCACGCTCGGCATCGGCTTCGCCCTGATCGCCTCGATGGGCTGGTTTGGCTGGCATGGCGGCTGGACCGGCCGCGAATTCCTGGTGACGCTGTTCGTCTTCATCACCGCGCCGGTATCCGCGCACCTGCTGGTGAAGGCGGCGATGCGCAGCGTGGCCGGTGCGGTGCCGCCGGAGCGCCCGGACCGCGAGTAGGTTCAGCGCCGCAGCGCCGCGCGGGTGGCCGCGGGATCGCCGTCGCCGGCCATCGGCGGCAGGTCGAGCAGTGCGAGCAGCAGCGGATGCACATCGACCGCACGGATCGGCGGCAGCACCGCGCCGGGGGCGATCGATGGCCCGCGGGCGACAAACACCGCGCGCATGCTCGGCAGATCCGGCGCGTAGCCGTGCGCGCCGGGGCTGATGCGCCCGCCCTGCGCCAGCCGCGCCGCGTGCGTCAGGTGCACCCCTTCATCGGCTTGACAGATGATCGGTGGCACCCGCGGGTGGCTGCCGAAGCGCCACTGCGGTGGCAGCGCCTCGCGGCGCCAGCACTGGTAGCCGTCATGGCGGCCCAGCAGTGCGGCGGCGATGGCCGTTTCGCGGCCCGGTCGCGGCGCGATGCCGGCCACCTCGCCACTCGTCACCACCTCGTCGTCGTGCAGCCGGATGCGCGCATCGAGCCGGCGCGGGCGCTCCGTGTCCACCCTCGCCATGCCGTGGTCGGAGACCACGACGATGTCGAGCGCATCGCGCAGGCCGCGGCGGGTGAGGCCCGCGTCGAGCCGGGCCAGGGCGGCGTCGACATCGTGCAGCGCGGCGTCGACTTCCGGCGTATCCGGGCCATGCGAATGGCCGGCCTCGTCGACGGCGGCGAAGTACAGGGTGATGAAAGCCGGTCGCGCGGCCTTGTCGCGGTCGAGCCATCCGAGCACGCGGTCGATGCGTGCGGCGTGGGGCATGTCGCCAGCGTAGGGCAGCCAGTCGTTCGGTCGCACGCCATCGATGCGCGCCTCGCTGCCGGGCCAGAACAGCGTGGCGCTGCGCAGGCCGTGGCGCTGCACCGTCACCCACAGCGGTTCGGCGGCGTCGTACCAGCGGCCGTCGGCCACCGCCGCGCGCAGCGACAGCCGGAACGGCCCCAGCGCCGGATCGACCATGCGGTTGTGGATGATGCCGTGGCGGTCGGGTTCGAGTCCGGTGACTTGGGTGTAGTGGTTCGGGAAGGTCAGCGTCGGGTACGCGGGCTGCATCCATGCCGCGCGAGCGCCCTCCTGCTGCCAGCGCCGAAGGGTAGGCGGGGCGACGCGGGCCAGCGTGTCCGGGTGCAGGCCGTCGATGCTGATCAGCAGCACGGTGGGCCGCGATGCGGCGGCGCTCGCCACCGGTGATGCGGCATCGTCGGCTGCAGGCGGCACAAGACGCGCCACCGGTGCGGCGGTGTGGCAGGCGGTGAGCAGCAGGGCGCACAGCGCGGCGAGGCCGGCGATCGCAAGACGATGGGGCATGGGCGCGGTGGGGCGTGCGGTTTCCGATTGAGGCGCGCGAGTGTGCCGGAACCGGCGTCGGCGTGATGTCGGGAGGGTATGGCGCCTCGCCTACAATGCCGGCTTTCCGAGCAGGATCCCGCCGTGACTTCGCCCCGACACGACCCCTCCCGCGTCATCCGCGCGCCGCGCGGCGCGGCGCTGCGCTGCAAGAGCTGGCTGACCGAGGCCGCGCTGCGCATGCTGATGAACAACCTCGACCCCGACGTCGCCGAAGACCCGGCCTCGCTGGTGGTGTACGGCGGCATCGGCCGCGCCGCGCGCGACTGGGCGAGCTTCGATGCGATCGTGCGCGTGCTCGAGCGCCTCGACGACGACCAGACCCTGCTGATCCAGAGCGGCAAGCCGGTGGGCGTGTTTCCCACGCATCCCGACGCGCCGCGCGTGCTGCTCGCCAACTCCAACCTCGTGCCGCACTGGGCGACCTGGCAGCACTTCAACGAACTCGACGCCAAGGGCCTGGCGATGTACGGCCAGATGACCGCCGGCTCGTGGATCTACATCGGCTCGCAGGGCATCGTGCAGGGCACGTACGAAACGTTCGTGGAAATGGGCCGCCAGCATTTCGGCGGCGACCTCAGCGGGCGCTGGATCCTCACCGCGGGCCTCGGCGGCATGGGTGGCGCGCAGCCGCTGGCCGCGACGATGGCCGGCGCGTCGATGCTGGCGATCGAATGCCGGCAGAGCAGCATCGACATGCGCCTGCGCACGCGCTATGTCGATGAGCAGGCCACCGACCTCGACGACGCGCTGGCGCGGATCGCGCGCTACTGCGCTTCAGGGCAAGCGCGCTCCGTCGCGCTGCTGGGGAACGCCGCCGAGATCCTCCCCGAGCTGGTGCGCCGCGGCGTCCGCCCCGATGCCGTCACCGACCAGACCTCGGCGCACGACCCGCTGCACGGCTACCTGCCGGCGGGCTGGACGATCGAGCGCTGGCTCGACGCGCAGACCCGCGATCCGTCGAGCGTGGTCGATGCCGCGAAACGCTCGATGCGCGCGCACGTCGAGGCGATGCTGCACTTCAAGCGCGCCGGCATCCCGGTGTTCGACTACGGCAACAACATCCGCCAGGTGGCGAAGGAGGCCGGATGCGCCGACGCCTTCGACTTCCCCGGCTTCGTGCCGGCCTACATCCGTCCACTGTTCTGCCGCGGCGTCGGGCCGTTCCGCTGGGTGGCGCTGTCGGGCGATCCCGAGGACATCGCCAAGACCGACGCCAAGGTCAAGGAACTCATTCCGAACGATCCGCACCTGCACCGCTGGCTCGACATGGCCCGTGAGCGCATCGCCTTCCAGGGCCTGCCGGCGCGCATCTGCTGGGTGGGCCTTGGCGACCGCCATCGCCTCGCCCTCGCCTTCAACGACATGGTGCGGAACGGTGAACTGAAGGCGCCGATCGTGATCGGCCGCGACCATCTCGACTCCGGCAGCGTGGCCAGCCCGAACCGCGAGACCGAAGCCATGCTCGACGGCTCCGATGCCGTCTCCGACTGGCCGCTGCTGAACGCGATGTTGAACGTGGCCGGCGGCGCGACCTGGGTGTCGCTGCACCACGGCGGCGGCGTGGGCATGGGCTTCTCGCAGCACAGCGGCGTGGTGATCGTCGCCGATGGCAGCGCGGCCGCCGATGCGCGGCTGAAGCGCGTGCTGTGGAACGACCCCGGCACCGGCGTCATGCGCCATGCCGATGCCGGCTACGACATCGCCAAGGCCTGCGCGAAAGCGAAGGGCCTCGACCTGCCGATGCTGGATTGATCGAGAAGCGCCGATTCAGCGCGATGGCGCTGCCCGCGCCTCCCGCGCGCCCTCAACCGCTGCGCTTCGGCACGGCCTCGGCGTCGAGCAGTTTCTCGACGCGGGCGAACACCTCGTAGCGCGAGAATGGCTTCTTCATGAAGTCATCGGCGCCAATGCGCTGGGCGTAGAACTGCTCGGTGGCCTGCTCGTTCCCGGAAATCATGATGACCGGGATGTCCTTGCTGGCCGGATCGCGGCGGATGCGGCGCAGGGCCTCGAAGCCGTTGATGCCGGGCAGCACGATGTCGAGGAAGATGAGTTCGGGCGGATTGGCCGCGATCTTCGCCAGACCGCTCTCGGCGTCGACGGCCGTATCGAGCTGGTAGCGGTTCTGCAGCAGCATCCGCGCCAGCGCGGCGGTGACCGTGGCGGAATCGTCGATGATCAGCGCGCGGGTACCCTCACGGGCGCAGCGACGGTCGTTGATGCGGCGCTCGACCCCCTGCGGCGCGGCCTTTGCCTCGTTCTCGAACTCGGAGCGGTTGATCGCGTCCTCCGGGCGGCCGGTGGGGACGGACTGGGCGAGGAATCGCTTGAGGCGGTCGAGCAGGCTCACGGGACACTCCGTCGGGGGCGGCGCCAGACTCGCACACCCGCCGGGCATCGGAAAGCCTCGCAGGGACGCGAGCGCCGGTCAGCGTTTCGCGGCCTTCTTCGC
>DMHI01000070.1 GCA_003449515.1 Lysobacteraceae bacterium
ACGTCGCAGCTGACCACCATCACCTTCTTCTTTTTGCGCTCCTTCAGGAACTTGGCGAGCTTGCCGACCGTGGTGGTCTTGCCCGCACCCTGCAGGCCGGCCATCAGGATCACCGCCGGCGGCTGCTGGGCCAGCGAGAGCTCGGCGCCCTGCCCGCCCATCACCAGCGTCAGCTCGTCGCGGACGACCTTGATCAGCGCCTGGCCGGGCGTCAGCGAGGTCAGCACTTCCTGCCCGACCGCCCGCACCTTGATGCGTTCGATCAGCGCCTGCACCACCGGCAAGGCGACGTCGGCTTCGAGCAGGGCGATGCGGACCTCGCGCAGGCTTTCTCGGATGTTCTCCTCGCTCAAGCGGCCGCGGCCGCGCAGGCGCTGGAGGGTGCCGGACAGGCGCTGGGTCAGGGATTCGAACATGGGTGTCGTGGCACCTGAAAGGCGCGCGGGCGTCGGGAATTCGGGGCGCGAAGTATAGCCCCCGCCCGATGCGAGGCGTTCTCGATTCGCGGGCCGCTGTGCGACACTGGCGCGATGGCGCCCCTCACCTTCCCCGCTTTCGCGTTGGCCGCTGCCGCGGCCCTGGCCTACACGCTCGCCGCGCTCGGGCTGGCGCGCCGCCTGCGCGCGGAGGGCTCGGCGCACGGCCCGGCATGGCCGCTGCTGCTGGGTGCCGGCGGTGCGATGGCGCACCTCGGCTTGCACGTCTGGGCCGGAAACCTGCGGGGAGCGCCCGATCTGCACTTCTTCGCGGCGCTGTCGCTGGTCAGTCTGTGGATGGCGGCATTGACGGTCGCGGCGGCGCGGCTCGAACGCTTGGACGCGCTCGGTGTGGTGGTCTTCCCGGCCGCTGCGGTCGGTGTGATCGCCTACGCGCTGACCGGCCAGCCGGCCAGCACCGGTGGCGGCGGCACGCTGGCATGGCCGATCCTGATGCACGCGTGGCTGGCCCTGCTGGCCTACGCCGCGTTGGCGCTGGGTGCCTTGTTCGCCGCCGGCCTCTGGCTGCAGGAACGCGCACTGCGGCAGCGGCGTATCACCGGGCTGGTGCGCGTGCTGCCGCCGATTACGCAGTCGGAGAGCCTGCTGTTCCGCACGCTGGTCGCCGCCTCGGCGCTGCTGACGCTGGCGCTGGCGACCGGGCTGGTCTTCGTCGAAGACCTGTTCGCGCAGCACCTCGCGCACAAGACCGTGCTGTCGCTGCTGAGCTGGGCGGTACTGGCCACCCTGCTGTTCGGGCACTGGCGCTGGGGCTGGCGCGGCGCCCAGGCCGCGCGCTGGACACTGGCGGCGATGGCCCTGCTGCTGCTGGCCTTCTTCGGCAGCGGCTTCGCCTACGAGTTCCTGCTGGCGCGCTGAGCGCCGGACTCCGCTTCAGAAGGCGAGGGCGTCGAAGGGCTCGAGGCGGCCATCGGCGTGGCGCCGGAAGATCACCGGCGTCAGCGCGTGTGCCGCATCGGCGTGGATGCTGCTCGCCTGCCGACGCAGCTCGGCGACGGCCTTCGCGTTGGCGCCATCGCAGAACAGCAGCACGTCACGGGCCGGGACCGCGATGATCGGCTCGCCGCGGAGCCGCGGTATCTCGCGCGCCCAGAACTCGTCGAAAAGCAGCAGCGCGGATTCGTGATGGCCACCGGCAATCACGGCATTCAGACCGCCGCCGCGCTGCACGTCGAGCCGCGGCAACTTGGCGCGCAGGTTGTCGACGGCGCAACGGCGCAGGCCGCTGGCATCGATGCCGCGAGCGGCGAACCACGCCGCGCCCACTCCGGTGAGGCCGTGCGGCGTGTCGACGGCGTAGATCACGCGCAGGTAGGGATTGAGCGGTTCACCGCGGCCTTCGTGGCCGATGCCCACCTCACCGCCCCACGGGCCGGGCTCGCCATCCGGCGATGTGAGAACGGGAACGAGATCGTCGATGCTGGCAATGTCGCCGGGTGCGGGGCTGATCGCCGCGGCGATCCACGCGGCGATGTCGGCCTCGCGCCCGGCATCATCGGTGGCGGCAGCGACGCGGCGGTAGATGCTGTCGAGGTACAGCGGCCGATCGACCCCGTCGGCGACCATCAGCAGCGCCAGCGGGGCCTCGACCTGCACAGCAGCGCCCGGGCACGCGGCGCGCAGACGCTCGGCCATCGCCGCGGAGAAGGCCATCGGATCGACGGTGGGCTTCGGGGGTCCGAGGAACACGGCGCGAAGCAGATCGGAGAGGCCCATCGTCGTCCTGCCCTCAGTCCACGGCCTGATCGAGCGCATCGGCCAGCCGCTCGACGCCGATCACTTCCAGATCGCCAACGCGGCCGGACTTCGGCGCATTCGCCTTCGGCACCACCGCGCGCTTGAAGCCGTGCGTCGCGGCTTCCTTCAGTCGCTCCTCGCCGTTCGGCACCGGACGCAGCTCGCCGGAGAGGCCGACTTCGCCGAACGCGATCGTCTTGTCGGGCAGTGGGCGGTCGCGCAGCGAGCTCAGGATCGCGAGCAGCACCGGCAGGTCGGCGGCGGTCTCCTGCACGCGGATGCCGCCGACGACGTTGACGAACACATCCTGGTCGAACACGCCGACACCGCCGTGGCGATGCAGCACCGCCAGCAGCATGGCGAGGCGGTTCTGCTCGAGGCCGAGGGCGACGCGGCGCGGATTGGCCAGCGGCGACTGATCGACCAGCGCCTGCACCTCGACCAGCAGCGGCCGCGTGCCTTCGCGCGTCACCATCACCGCGCTGCCGGGCTGCGGCTGCCGCG
>DMHI01000114.1 GCA_003449515.1 Lysobacteraceae bacterium
CCAAGGCCGTGGCCTTCAAGGAGGCGCTGGAGCCCGAGTTCACCGCCTACCAGCAGCAGGTGGTGAGGAACGCGCAGGCGATGGCGAAGACGCTCATCGCCCGTGGCTTCAAGATCGTCTCCGGCGGCACCCAGAACCACCTGATGCTGATCGACCTGATCGGCCGCGAGGTCTCGGGCAAGGACGCGGAAGCGGCGCTCGGCGCTGCGCACATCACCGTCAACAAGAACTCGGTGCCGAACGACCCGCGTTCGCCCTTCGTCACCTCGGGCCTGCGCATCGGCACGCCGGCGGTGACCACGCGCGGCTACACGGAAGCCGACTGTATCGAGCTTGCGAATTGGATCGCCGACGTGCTCGATGCACCGAGCGATGCCGGCGTGCTGGCGCGCGTGCGCGACGCGGTGACGGCGCAGTGCCGTCGTTACCCGGTCTACGGCTGAGGTCTGCAGCTGCCGCGCTACCCGACCCGCTGACGCCTTCCAATGCACTGCCCGTTCTGCCCGCACGAAGACACCCGCGTGATCGACTCGCGCGTGGCCGAGGACGGCAGCAGCATCCGCCGCCGGCGCGAGTGCCCGGCCTGCGGTGAGCGCTTCTCGACGGTCGAGCAGGTGGAATGGCGGCTGCCGGCGGTGGTCAAGAGCGACGGCCGCCGCGAGGCCTTCGACGAGCGCAAGCTGCGCGCCAGCTTCGAGAAGCCGTTGCAGAAGCGCCCGGTGTCGGCCGCACAGATCGATGCCGCCGTGCTTGCCGTGGTCAATGACGTGCGCAAGAGCGGTGAGCGCGAGCTGCCGGCCCGCCGCGTCGGCGAGTTCGTCATCGCGCAACTGAAGCTGCTCGACCAGGTCGCCTACGTGCGCTTCGCTTCCGTGTACCGCAGCTTCGAGGACGTGCAGGACTTCCGCGAGGAGATCGAGAAGCTGCAGCGCGATCTGCCCGCCGCGCAGACGCTCGACCTGCCGCTGGAAGACACCGCGCCGAAATCGGCCAAATCGAAGAAGGGCTGAGACGGCGCGCACCCCGGCGTCGCTGACGGTACGCTTCCGCCATGCCGTTTTCCGATATTGACCAGCGCCACATGGCCGAGGCCCTGCGCCTTGCGGCGCAGCATGCGTTCACCACCAAGCCCAACCCGATGGTCGGCTGCGTGATCGCGCATGGCGCCGAGGTGGTCGGCCGCGGTGCGCACCAGCGTGCCGGCGAGGCGCATGCGGAAGTGCATGCACTGCGCGAGGCCGGCGCACGGGCGGTGGGCGCGACGGCCTACGTGACGCTCGAACCCTGTGCGCACTTCGGCCGCACGCCGCCTTGTGCCGATGCGCTGGTGGCCGCCGGCGTGATGCGCGTGGTCGCGGCGATCCGCGATCCGTTCCACGCCGTGGCCGGCCGGGGCTTCACCGCGCTGCAGGCCGCCGGCATCACCGTGGAGCACGGCCTGCTCGCTGAACAAGCCGAGTGGTTGAACCGCGGCTTCCTGATGCGCGCGCGGCAGGGCCGGCCCTGGGTGCGGGTGAAGCTGGCGATGAGCCTCGATGGCCGCACCGCGATGGCCAGCGGCGAATCGAAGTGGATCACCGGCGAGGCCGCGCGCGCCGACGTGCAGCATTACCGCGCGCGGTCGTCGGCGATCCTCACCGGCCTCGGTACCGTGCTCGCCGACGACCCGCGACTCACCGCGCGGGTCGACGAGGGCGTCGCCCTGGTGCCGCCACTGCGCGTGGTGCTCGATCACCACGGCGCGCTGCCCCGCACCTGCCGCCTGCTCGACGGTGAGGCACCAACGCTGATCGCGCACGCCGACGACATCGTTCCGGCCTACGGCCCGACGGTTGAAGGCTTCGCCGTGCCACGCCGCGCTGCACACCTCGACCTGCCCGCCGTGCTGGCGCAGCTCGCCACGCGCGAGGTCAACGAGGTGCAGGTGGAGGCCGGTGCGCGCTTGGCGGGTGCTTTCCTCCGTGCCGGGCTGGTCGATGAACTGCTGCTCTACCTGGCGCCGGTGCTGCTTGGCGAGCGCGGGCGTCCGTTGTTCGACGGCCTTGGCATCGATCGCATGGACGAGCGACGGGATTTCGAGCGTGTCGAGGTCCACGCGTTCGACGATGGCGACCTGCGGCTGACGTATCGACCGCGACGCCGGGCGGCAGTCGGCTCCCTATAATCACGCCCTCCCCGCCTCGGATTTGACGATGTTCACCGGATTGATCCAGGCCGTCGGCCGCCTCGTCGAACGCACACCGGTCGGCGGCGACCTGCGACTGCGCTTCGCCGTCGGGGCGCTGCCCTTCGACGATGTGCTGATGGGCGAATCGATCGCCTGCAACGGCGTCTGCCTGACGGTGGTCGCCTTCGCTGCCGGCGCGCCCCCGGGCAGCGGCAGCGATGCCTGGTTCGACGCCGATGTCTCGACCGAAACCCTCGCGCTCACCACGCTCGGCGCGCTCGCCGTGGGTGCGGCGGTGAATCTGGAACGTGCGCTGCGCGTCGGCGATCGTCTCGGCGGGCATCTGGTCAGCGGCCACGTCGACGGCATCGGTGCCGTGGAATCCATCGTCGACGATGCGCGCGGCCAGCGCTGGCGGTTCTCGGCGCCAAAGCCGCTGCTGCGCTTCATCGCGCCCAAGGGCTCGATCGCGGTCGACGGCACCTCGCTCACGGTGAACGCCGCGGATGACGCCGGCTTCGAGGTGATGCTGGTGCCGCACACGCTCGCGCACACCGGCTTCGGCACGATGGCGGTGGGCACGCGCGTCAATCTGGAAATCGACACCGTCGCGCGCTACGTCGCGCGGCTGCAGGACACGGAGCACTGGGCATGAGCGTGATGACCGCAGCCGGCGAGGCGACCAGCGCCTTCGCCAGCATCCCCGAGATCCTCGACGACCTGCGTGCCGGCAGGATGGTGGTCATCGTCGACGACGAGGACCGCGAGAACGAGGGCGACATCATCATGGCCGCCGAGTTGGTGCGGCCCTCCGACATCAACTTCATGGTCACGCACGCGCGCGGCCTCGTGTGCCTGTCGCTGAC
The DNA here is from genome assembly GCA_003449515.1 of Lysobacteraceae bacterium. Taxonomy (GTDB): domain Bacteria; phylum Pseudomonadota; class Gammaproteobacteria; order Xanthomonadales; family Xanthomonadaceae; genus Silanimonas. Next base: position 3,034 of record DMHI01000114.1, read on the forward strand.
GCGCGAACGCTGCCGCCAGCTCGGCTTGGGGCCGATGGTGCTGTCGAACACCTCGCCGCACCACACCAACTTCACGGTGAGCATCGAGGCGGCGGAAGGCGTGACCACCGGCATCAGCGCCTATGACCGCGCGCACACCATCCGCACCGCGGTGCGCCCCGACGCCGCGCCCGAGCATCTCTCGCAGCCCGGCCACATCTTCCCGCTGATGGCGCAGCCCGGCGGCGTGCTGACGCGCGCCGGCCACACCGAAGCCGCCAGCGACCTGGCACTGCTGGCCGGCCTCGAGCCCGCCGGCGTGCTGGTTGAAATCCTCAACCCCGACGGCTCGATGGCGCGCCGCCCCGAGCTGGAAGTGTTCGCTCAGCTGCACGGCTTGAAGATCGGCTCGATCGAGGCCCTGATCCGCCACCGGCTGGAAACCGAGCACACGGTCGAGCGCGTCGACGAGCGCGAGATCGACACCGCGCACGGCCCGTTCCGCCTCGTCAGCTACCGCGACCGCCTGACCCGCGAGCTGCACTTCGCGCTGGTGCGCGGTGCGCCCTCGGGCGAGCGCCCGGCACTGGTGCGCGTGCACGTGAAGAACCCGCTGGCCGATGTACTGCAGTGGCAGCGCCCGGATTTCGCTGGCTCGGCCATCGAGGCGATGGCGAGGATCGCTACGGAAGGCGAGGGCGTGCTGGTGCTGCTCGCCGACGCCATCAAGCCCGACGACCTGCTGGCGCGGATCACCGAGCAGCCCGAGGCCAGCGGCGGCAAGGTCCAGGAATGGCGGCGCAACGGCGTCGGCTCGCAGATCCTTTCCGACCTTGGCCTCAAGCACCTGCGCGTGCTGGGCACGCCGCGCAAGCAGATCGGCATTGGCGGCTATGGGCTGGACGTGGTCGAGTACCTGCCGCTGCGTTGAGCCAGCCCGCCGGCCATAGGGCGTAAACTGTCCGGCCGCTCCCACCCGTCCCGCCCATGCCCCGTTTCGAAGGCGATCTCCGGCCGCACCCGACCGGCCGCTATGCCATCGTCGCCAGCCGTTGGAACCCGAGGATCACCGACCTGCTGGTCGAAGGCGCGCGCAAGGCGCTGCTCGACAACGGCGTCGAGGCCGAACGCATCGACGTGGTCCGCGTGCCCGGCGCCTGGGAAATCCCGCTGGCCGCCGCCGCCATCGCCCGTGCCTCGATGTCGGCGCAGGCGTGCGCTGCGTCCACCGCCGCGATCATCGCCCTGGGCTGCGTGGTCCGCGGCGACACCCGCCACTACGAGCAGGTGGCCGACGGCTGCAGCGACGCGCTGATGCGCGTGCAGCTCGATTCCGGCCTGCCGGTGGCCAACGGCGTATTGGCGGTCGAGGCTTATGCTGACGCCGAGGCCCGCGCCGGCGGCGCGATGGGCAACAAGGGCGAGGAGGCCGCGCTGGCCGCCCTCGAGATGAGCGACCTCCTGAAACACTGGCAGAAGACGCACCAATGAAGCCGATCCGCACCGATGGCATCGACCCCGCCGCGCGTTCGCGCGCGCGCCGCCGCGCCCTGCAGGCCCTGTACGCCTGGCAGGTGTCGGGCACGTCGATCCCGCAGGTCATCAACCAGTTCCAGCACGAGCAGGACATGGAAGTGGCCGACCAGGAATACTTCGAGGCGCTGGTGAAGGGCGTGGCCGGGCATCGCGATGCGCTCGACGCGCGCCTCGCCGCGCACCTCGATCGCGGCATCGAACAGGTCGACCCGATCGAGCGCGCCGTGCTGCGCATCGCCGCCTTCGAGCTGCTGCATCGCGTCGATGTGCCCTACCGCGTGGTGCTGAACGAGGCCATCGAGACCGCCAAACGCTTCGGCTCCGACCACGGCCACACCTACGTCAACGGCGTGCTCGACCGCGCCGCCGCCGACTGGCGCCCGGGCGAGGCCGCCCAGGGCCGCCGCTGAGGCACGCGGGTTGCACGCCGCTGGGCATGGCTGAATTCGCCCTCATCGATCGCCTGCGCCAACGCGCCACGGCCACCGTGCTGGCGCGCGGTGATGTCGCGCTCGGCATCGGCGATGACGCCGCGCTGCTCGATCCACCGAAGGGCCGGCAGCTCGCGCTCGCCGTCGACACCCTGGTCGAAGGCGTGCATTTCCCGAAGGGCGTGCCGGCCTCGGCCATCGGTTGGAAGGCGCTCGCCGTGAACCTCTCCGACCTCGCCGCCATGGGCGCCGAGCCCGCCGCCGCACTGCTCGCACTCACCCTGCCGAGCGACGATGCCGGTTTCGTCGACGAGTTCGCGGCCGGGTTTTCCGCGCTCGCCGACACGCATCGCGTCGCGCTGGTCGGCGGCGACACCACGCGCGGGCCGCTGGCCGTGAGTGTCACCGTCGTCGGCTACGTGCCCAAGGGCGACGCGCTCACCCGCTCGGGAGCAGCGGCCGACGACGATCTCTGGATCACCGGCACCCTCGGTGATGCCGCTGGCGCGCTGGCGCTGTGGAAGGCCGGCACGCCGATGCTGCGTACTGGCAGCCTGCGCGAGCGTCTGGATCGCCCGTCGCCGCGGCTGGGTGCCGGGTGCGCGCTGCGCGGGCTCGCCACCGCCTGCATCGATGTCAGCGACGGGTTCCTCGCCGACCTCGGCCACCTGCTGGCGATGAGCGGTGTTGGTGCCGATATCGATGTCGACACGCTGCCGGTGTCGGCGGCGCTGCTCGATGCCTTCCCCGACCTGTCGACACGCCGCGCGCTGCAGCTCAGCGGTGGCGATGACTACGAGCTCTGTTTCACCGCGCCGGCGAAGAAGCGCGAGGCGGTGCTCGCCGCGCTCGACGCCGCGGCCACGCCGGTGGCGCGCGTGGGCCGGATCACCGTGGGTGCCTCATTGCGCCTGTTCGACCTTGATGGCCTGCCGGTGGCGCTGCCGCCCCGGCGCGGCTATGTGCATTTCTCGGGCGAGACCGCATGACGCTGCTGCCGGTCGGCACGCGCCGCAGGATGATGCGCCACCCGCGCGGCTGGATCGCCGCCGGGTTTGGTGCCGGCTTCTCGCCGAAGGCACCGGGCACGGTCGGCAGCCTCGTGGCGATCCTGCCGTGGTGGCTGTGGATGCACGATCTGCCAGCGGCCGAATACGCCGCGGTGCTGATCCTCGCCTTCGCGGTGGGCATCTGGGCCGCTCGCTGGGCGATCCGCGAAAGCGGCGTGGCCGATCCCTCGATCGTGGTCTGGGACGAGTTCGTCGGTGTCTGGCTGGCACTGTGGCTGGTGCCGGCGGAGTGGCCGTGGGTGCTGGCGGCTTTCGGGGTGTTCCGGCTGTTCGATGTCTGCAAGCCGTGGCCGGTGCGTTGGGCCGATCGGCACGTCAAGGGGGCCTTCGGCACCATGCTCGACGACGCGCTCGCCGGCCTGATGGCGCTGGCGGTGATGCAGCTCGCGCTGTCGCTGTGGCCGCTGCTGGCGGCCCCGGCCTGAGCATTCGCGCCAGCGCCGCCGCGCGTTACAGATCGTCGAGCGTGAACGCGCCGCGCACCCATTGCGCTGCGGTCGGGGCATCGGCCGCGCTGCGGGCGCCAGCGCCGTCGAAGGCCACCACATCGAAGCGGCAGGCACGCCTGCCGTGCTGCGAATGGCGCTGCCGGTAGAGCGTGGCCGCGAGGGCGATGCGTCGGGCTTTCCGTGCATCGATGCTGTCGAGGGCGGCGCCGAAATCGGCGCGGCCGCGATGCCGCACTTCCACGAACACGAGCACCTCGCCGTCGAGCATCACCAGATCGAGTTCGCCGGCCTTGAAGCGCACATTGCGGGCCAGCGGCCGCAGGCCGCGCGCAACAAGGAAGGCGAGGGCGGCGGATTCGCCCGCATCGCCAAGGCGCTGGGCGCGGGTACGCGGGCTCGATGCCGGCGCTGCGGCGGTTGCCGCGCGGGGGTGTCGCGTGGAGCGGCGGTGCGCGTCCATGCGCCTTCTCCGGTGCGCCTCAGGGAAGCGGTGGCGACGCGGCATCGACGGGCCGCAGCGCGCCGTCGGACGCGCGACGGGTCACGCCGCCGCGATATTCCGCCCAGCCCGGTGCGCGCTCGACGATACCGGCGGCATCGAGGCCGAGATCGCCGGTGGCACCGCGCAGGCGGGCACCGCCACGCAAGGCCTCGAGCCGGGTGGCCACGCTCCAGGCGTCGTAGCCGAAGGCGAACAGCCGCGCCGCGCTGCCCCGCGCGCTGGGCAGACGGCGACCGAGGCTCTCGGCGTCACCCGGGCCGACCGGATCACCGAGCAGCCAGGGCAGCTCGGGGAACTGCAGGCCCTCGAGCTCACGGTCGAGGCGCGGGTCGGCACCGGCCTGCACCAGCGACGAGGCGAAGGCGGGCAGCGCCGCGAGCCCGGCGATCTCGCGCTCGAGGTTCCGCACCCCGG
>DMHI01000051.1 GCA_003449515.1 Lysobacteraceae bacterium
CACCACGGCCGATGCGTTCCGCGAGTTCATCGCCGAGAACCAGCTCCACGATCGTATCTACTCGAAGCTCGGCACGCTGGACGTCGAGGACGTCGAAGCCCTCGCGGCGGCCGGCAAGGAAATCCGCGGCTGGGTGATCGACGCGCCGCTGCCGAAGGCGCTTGATGCGGCGATCCGCGACGCCTACGCGCGCATGTGCCAGGACGCCGGTGCCGCCGAGATTTCGGTGGCGGTGCGCTCGTCGGCCACGGCGGAGGACCTGCCCGACGCCAGCTTCGCCGGCCAGCAGGAAACCTTCCTCAATGTCACCGGCGCCGATGACGTCGTGCACAAGGTGAAGGAAGTCTTCGCCTCGCTCTACAACGACCGCGCCATCGCCTATCGCGTGCACCACGGCTTCAAGCACGAGGACGTGTTCCTCTCGGCCGGCGTGCAGCTGATGGTGCGCTCGGATCTCGGCGCCTCCGGCGTGCTGTTCACCCTCGACACCGAATCGGGCTTCCGCGACGTGGTGTTCGTCACCTCCAGCTACGGGCTCGGCGAGACCGTGGTGCAGGGCGCGGTGAATCCCGACGAGTTCTACGCCTACAAGCCGAACCTCGCCGCCGGCCGGCCGTCGATCCTGCGCCGCACGCTGGGCAGCAAGCAGATCCGCATGGTGTATTCGAACGCGCCGGGCGAGCGCGTGCGCAACGAGGACACGCCGGCCGAACTCCGCAACCGCTTCTCGATCTCCGACCACGACATCGAAGAGCTGTCGCGGCAGGCGCTGGTGATCGAGAAGCACTACGGCCGCCCGATGGACGTCGAGTGGGCGAAGGACGGCATCACCGGCAAGCTCTACATCGTGCAGGCCCGGCCTGAGACGGTGAAGTCTCGCGCGCGGGCCACGCAGGTCGAGCGCTTCCGCCTGCAGCAGCGCGGCCAGGTGATCGCCCAGGGCCGCGCCATCGGCCAGAAGATCGGTACCGGCATCGCCCGGGTGATCCGCAGCGTTGCCGAGATGAACAAGGTGCAGCCCGGCGACGTGCTGATCGCTGACATGACCGACCCCGACTGGGAGCCGGTGATGAAGCGCGCCGCGGCCATCGTCACCAATCGCGGCGGTCGCACCTGCCACGCCGCGATCATCGCCCGTGAACTGGGTGTGCCGGCGGTCGTCGGCACCGGCGACGCGTTGAAGGTGATTCCGGACGGCACGCCGGTGACGGTGAGCTGCGCCGAGGGCGACACCGGCTTCATCTACGCCGGCCAGCTGCCGTTCGAGAAGGTCGTCGCCGACCTCGACAAGATGCCCCCTGCCCCGCTGAAGATCATGATGAACGTGGGCAACCCGGAGCGCGCCTTCGACTTCGCGCAGCTGCCGCACCAGGGCATCGGCCTCGCCCGCCTCGAGTTCATCATCGCGCGGCAGATCGGCGTGCACCCGCGCGCGCTGCTCGAGTACGAGAAGCAGCCGGCCAACGTCCGCGCGCAGATCGATCCGCTGATCCAGGGCTACAGCGACCCGGTGAGCTTCTACGTCGAGCGCCTCGCCGAGGGCATCGCCACGCTCACCGCCGCCTTCGCGCCGCACCCGGTCATCGTCCGCCTGTCGGACTTCAAGTCGAACGAGTACGCGAACCTGATCGCCGGTGCCGCCTACGAGCCGCACGAGGAGAACCCGATGATCGGGTTCCGTGGCGCCTCGCGCTACATCCACCCGGACTTCAAGGACTGCTTCGCGCTCGAGTGCCGCGCCGTGCGCAAGGTCCGCGACGAGATGGGCCTGAAGAACCTGTGGGTGATGATCCCCTTCGTGCGCACGCTCGAGGAAGGCCAGGCCGTGATCAACACGCTCGAGGCGAACGGCCTGGTGCAGGGCAGCCGCTCGAACAAGCCCGACGGGCTGAAGGTCATCATGATGTGCGAAGTGCCGTCGAACGCCCTGCTGGCCGACGAGTTCCTCGAGATCTTCGACGGTTTCTCGATCGGCTCGAACGACCTGACGCAGCTGACGCTCGGCCTCGACCGCGATTCGGGCATCGTCGCCAACCTGTTCGACGAGCGGAACCCGGCGGTCAAGAAGATGCTGTCGATGGCCATCTCGGCGGCCCGCGCCAAAGGGCGTTACGTCGGCATCTGCGGCCAGGGCCCGAGCGACCACCCCGATCTGGCGGAATGGCTGATGGACCAGGGCATCGAGTCGGTGTCGCTGAACCCGGACACCGTCGTCGACACCTGGCTGCGTCTGGCCCGGCACAAGAAGGGCTGATCGGCGTGATCGCGCAGGTGCAGTCGCGTCTCGCCCATCTCGACTGGCTGGGACTGCTCGAGGCCTGGAGCCTGCGGCTGCTTTCGGCGCTGCTGATCCTGGCCGTCGGCCTGTGGCTCTCGCGGAAAATCAGCAAGGCGATCGAGCGCGCGCTCACCCGCGCCAACGTCGACCCGATGCTGGGCAGCTTCCTGCGCAACATCGCCTACTTCGCCGGCGTGATCGTGGTGGTGGTCGCGGCGCTGACCCAGCTCGGGGTGCCGCCGGCATCGCTTCTCGCCCTGCTCGGCGCGGCGGGCCTCGCCATCGGCCTCGCGCTGCGCGACTCGCTGTCGAACTTCGCCTCGGGCGTGATGCTGATCCTGCTGCGGCCCTTCAAGGCCAGAGACTACGTGCAGATCGCCGGCCAGGAGGGAACGATCGAGCAGGTGCGCGTGTTCCAGACCCAGATGCGCACCCTCGACAACCGCGTCATCGTGCTGCCGAACAGCCAGATCACCACCGCCCCGATCGTCAACTTCACCGCGCGGCCCACCCGCCGCCTCGATCTCGTGGTGGGCGTGGGCTACGACGACGATCTCGATGCCGCCAAGCAGGCACTGCTCGCGGCGGCCGCGTCGACGCCGCTGGTGTTGCCGGAACCGGCCGCCGACGTGCTGGTGTCGGGGCTTGCCGAGAGCAGCGTCAACCTGACCTTGCGCGCATGGGTGCCGACCCCCGATATCCTGACGGCGAAGAGCGAACTGCTCGGCGCCATCCACCGCGAGATCAGCGGCCGCGGACTGTCCATCCCCTACCCGCAGCGTGATCTGCACGTTTACCACCACGGCAGCCCACCCGGCGGCGCGAGCGGCCCGCTGCGCGACGCCATCGACGACGGCGGCCCCTGAGGCCTGCAGAGCCCGGCGTTGCCGTCAGGTGCGCTGGCCGCCCAGAGCACCCATGTGGCGCCGGTAATGCCGAAGTTCATCGATCGATTCGTGTGCATCGGCCAGAGCCGTGTGGGCGCTCTGCTTCGCAACACCGGCCAGCACCTCGGGGGCCCAGCGTCGCGCCAGTTCCTTGACCGTCGACACGTCGAGGTTGCGGTAGTGGAACCACTTCTCCAGTCGCGGCATCAGGCGGACGAGGAACCGCCGGTCCTGGCAGATCGAGTTGCCGCACATCGGCGAGCGGCCCGCCGGCACCCAGCGTGAGAGGAAGTCGCAGGTCAGGGCTTCGGCCTCGCCCACGGCATGCGGGCTTTCCAGAACGCGATCCCACAGACCGGATTTACGATGCGTGTCGCGGTTCCATTCGTCCATCGCCTCGAGCACGTCGAGGCCCTGGCGGATCGCCAGCACCGGACCTTCGGCGAGCACCTCGAGGTCGTGGTCGGTGACGATGGTGGCGATCTCGAGGATCGAATCGGTCGCCGGATCGAGCCCGGTCATTTCGAGGTCGATCCAGATCAGGCGGCTGTCGTTGGCGTTTGTCATCACCGGATTGTAACGATTCCGCCCCGGTGCCCCGCCTTCGGCCAGACCGCAGGGTCGGCGGATTCCGCCGTTTGTCAGCCGGGCCGCGGGGACGCGATCATCCGCTGATGGAGGTCACCATGGCGCTGTCCGACACCCTGATCCACCCCACGGTCATCGGCGCGATGCTCGCGCCTGCCCTGCTGATGGCGGCGACCGGCTCACTGCTGATCTCGGCCAATGCACGGCTGGCCCGCGTGGTCGACCGCTTGCGGCTGCTGGCATTGGGCGAGGGCGCGCCCGAGCGCGCGGCCCTGCCGCCGGGGCACGAGAAGCAGATCGCCGAGCACCGCCAGCGCGCCGCACTGGTGCTGCGTGCCTGCTGGATGCTCTACGTGGCGCTGGGCTGCTTCATCGGCACCAGCCTCGCACTGGCGGGCAGCGTGCTCGCCGAGGCGCGGATCGGCATCGCCGCAACGGTGCTGGCGATCCTCGGCATGGGCTCGCTGCTCGGCGCGGCGATCGCCATGGGGCGCGAAGTGAGCATGGCCGTGCGGAGCCTCGACGCCGAGCTTGACGCGGTTCTGGTCAAGCGTTGATCCGAGGCGCGCCTCAGGCTCCGTCACCCGAGCCGGCGGTATCGGCACGCGGGCTGCCTCCGCGCTTGGCCCGGAACCAGGCCGTCAGCATCGCCGAGGCCTCATCGGCCAACACGCCCTCGTCGACCTGAACACGGTGGTTGTGGCGCGGATCGGCGAGCAGGTTGAACACGCTGCCGGCGGCCCCTGTCTTCGGGTCGCGTGCAGCGAACACCACCCGCGCGATGCGCGCATGCACCATCGCCATCGCGCACATGGCGCAGGGCTCCAGCGTGACGTACAGCGTGGCACCGAGCAGGCGGTGATTGCCGAGCGCCTGCCCGGCGCGACGCATCGCGACGATCTCGGCGTGGGCCGACGGGTCGTGCTCGCTGATGTTGCGGTTCCAGCCCTCGGCCAGCAGGGTGCCGTCGGACGCGATCAGCACCGCGCCGATCGGCACCTCGTCGTCCTCGCGCGCGGCGCGGGCGGCGAGGTCGAGGGCGTGGCGCATCCAGTGGAGGTCGGTGGTCACTCCCATTCGATCGTGGCCGGCGGCTTGCCGGAAATGTCGTAGACCACGCGCGACACGCCGCGCAGCTCGTTGACGATGCGGCGTGCGACGACGTCGAGCAGCCCGTAAGGCAGATGCGCCCAGTGCGCGGTCATGAAGTCGACGGTCTCGACGGCGCGCAGCGCGATCACCCATTCGTAGGCGCGCGCATCGCCGACCACGCCCACCGACTTCACCGGCAGGAACACCGCGAAGGCCTGGCTCGTCCTGTCGTACCAGCCGGCCCTGCGCAGTTCCTCGATGAAGATCGCATCGGCGCGGGCGAGTATTTCCGCGTATTCGCGCCTCACTTCACCGAGGATGCGCACGCCGAGACCGGGGCCGGGGAACGGGTGGCGGAACACCATCTCGCGCGGCAGGCCGAGCTCGACGCCGATCCGGCGGACCTCGTCCTTGAACAGTTCTCTGAGCGGCTCGACCAGCTTGAGCTGCATGCGCTCCGGCAACCCGCCCACGTTGTGGTGGCTCTTGATGACGTGCGCCTTGCCGGTCTTGCTGCCCGCCGACTCGATGACGTCCGGATAGATCGTGCCCTGCGCCAGCCACTTCACGTTGGTGAGCTTCTTCGATTCCTCCTCGAAGATCTCGATGAACAGCCGGCCGATGATCTTGCGCTTGGCCTCCGGGTCCTGCACGCCGGCCAGCTCGCGGTAGTAGCGCTCGGCGGCGTCGACGCGGATGACGGTGATGCCCATGCCGCCGGCATCGGCGTTATCGGCGAACATCGCCATCACCTGATCGCCTTCGTTGAAGCGCAGCAGACCGGTGTCGACGAAGACGCAGGTGAGCTTGTCGCCGATCGCCCGATGCAGCAGCGCGGCCACCACCGACGAATCGACACCGCCGGAGAGGCCCAGCAGGACTTCATCCTCCCCCACCTGTTGGCGAACGCGGGCGATCTGGTCTTCGATGATGTTGGCCGCCGTCCACAGCGCCGCGCAGCCGCAGATGTCGATGACGAAGCGGCGCAACTGCTCGGTGCCCTGCCTGGTGTGCGTCACTTCCGGGTGCCACTGCACGCCGTAGTAGCGGCGGTTTTCGTCCGCCATGGCAACGATGGGCACCGCGTGCGTGCGCGCGGTGACCTTGAAGCCTTCGGGCAAGCGCGTGACGCGGTCGCCGTGGCTCATCCACACGTCGATGCGCGGCGGCGTACCCGGGTGGTCCTTCTGCTCGTCGAGCAGCCGGCAGGCCGATGCGATTTCCACTTCCGCATAGCCGAATTCGCGGTCGTGGCCGCCTTCCACGGCGCCGCCGAGCTGCACGGCCATCGTCTGCATGCC
>DMHI01000101.1:0-4473 GCA_003449515.1 Lysobacteraceae bacterium
TCGGCGGCGTCCTCGACTTCGGTCGGGCAGTTGAAGGTGAAGGCGGCCGGCATGAACACCAGCACCGACCACTCGCCCTTGAAGCTCTCTTCCGTCACCGGCACGAACTTGCCGTTGTGGAAGGCGGTGGTCTTGAACGGCTGGACTTGCGTGTTGATCAGGGACATGGGCACTACTCCGGGTTGGGAAGGGCGGGAATTCGACGGGCGACGAGAGGCGGCGCGCGCACCGTCGAGACGTGGGGGCGCGGGTGACGAAAGACAATCTAGCGATGTGAAGGTTTGAAATGAAATGAATTGATCGCATGGCTTTGATAGCTGTAGACTATCGCCATGAACCTCCGCGACCTGCGCTACCTGATCGCCCTGGTCGACCACCGCCACTTCGGTCGTGCCGCCGAGGCCTGCCACGTCAGCCAACCGACGCTGTCGACCCAGATCCGCAAGCTGGAGGAGGAGCTGGGCGTCACCCTCGTGGAACGCGCGCCGCGCAAGGTGATGCTCACCGAAGCCGGTGCCGCGATCGCGCAGCGCGCACGCCGGGTGATCGCCGAGGTGGAGCAGATGCGCGAGGTCGCGCGACTGGCCCACGATCCCGAGTCGGGCACGCTGCGCCTCGGGCTGTTCCCCACCCTCGGACCCTACCTGCTGCCGCACGTCGTCGGCCCACTGCGCGGACGCTTTCCGAAGCTGGAACTGCTGCTGGTCGAGGAGAAGACCGGAGCGCTGCTCGCCCGGCTCCGCGAGGGGCGCATCGACGCCGCGGTGCTGGCGCTTCCCGTCGACGATGACGGCCTCGAGCACGCGATGCTGTTCGAGGAGCCGTTCGTGCTGGCGGTGCCGGAACGCCATGCCTTGGCCGCGCGGCGCGGCCGCTCGCTGCGTCTCGACGCCCTGCGCAACGAGCACCTGCTGCTTCTCGAGGACGGCCACTGCCTGCGCGCGCAGGCGCTCGATGTCTGCCAACTTTCCGGTGCCAGCGAGAAGGACGGCTTCCGCGCCACGTCGCTGGAAACGCTGCGGCAGATGGTGGCGGCCGGCGTGGGCCTGACGCTGCTGCCGGTACTCGCCACCAAGCCGCCGGTACCACCGCAGCCGAACCTGCGCCTGCTGCCGTTCGCGGCACCGGCCCCGATGCGCCGTGTGGCGCTGTTCTGGCGCCGGAGCTCGGCGCGCGCGGGCTTTCTGCGCGCCTTCGCCAGCACGCTTGCCGGGCTGCCGCCGGGCCTGCTCGATCCGCCCCGGCCGGCCTGATCGCGAAGGCGCTGGACGTCCGCGGCGGCGTCTACCTCTGCGGTGTGACCGGGCTGCCCGGATCGGGCGGATCGACGCGCGGGGCCGGTCGCGGCGCGGGGTGCAGGCCGGCGAGGAAGATCCCGGCCAGCGACAGCACCAGACCGAGCCACTCGTGCGCCGCCGTGGGGCGCGCGAACAGCAGCACGTCGAACACGAAGGCCAGCAGGGGCTGCAGCAGCAGCAGCAGGCCCACCGTGGCGACCCTGAGGCGCGGCAGCGCGCGGCCGATCAGCACCCAGCCGAGACACTGGCCGATCAGCCCCAGCGCCAGCAGGGCCGCGAGGCTGCGGGCGTCGGGAATCGCGAACGACACCCCTTCGGCGAGCCCGGCCAGCAGGAGGAACGCCGCGCACTGCAGCGTCGAGACCACCAGCACCGGCTCCGCGGCCCGCAGCGCCTCGCGCTGAGCGCGCTTCAGGCCGAGGTTGTAGGCGGCGTAGGCGATGCCGGTGGCGAGGCCCAACCACACGCCCGTGCGTGACTCGGCCGACAGCGTCGCCCAGCCATCGCCGAGGATCATCACCAGGCCCCCGAAGGCCAGCCCCACCCCAAGCCCGAAGCGTGCGTGCAGGCGCTCGCCGAAAAACATCACGCCCGCGGCGACCATGAAGAACACCTGCGTGTTGGCGAGCAGCGTGGCCAGTCCCGGGCCGATGGCATGGATGCTGCGGTGCCAGAGCCACAGGTCGGCGGCGAAAGCGAGGGCCGGCCACAGGCAGAACAGCCACGCCCGGCGCGGCACGTGGCGCCAGCGCCGCAAGGCCAGCAGCACGAGGGCGAGCATCACGCCACCGAAGGCCATGCGCCAGAACGCGGCCACCGTGGGCGGCACGTCGGCGTAGCGCACCAGCACGCCGGTGAGGCTGATCAGGCTGGCACCACCGGCCATCGCCAGCAGCGCGCTGCGGTCCTGCGACAAGGCCGTCGTCCCGCCGCGCTCAGTGCAGCGAGGGCACGACGGCCTGCACAGCCGGTGCCCCCGGCGCACTGGTGCGGTTCACCGCTTCGCCGGCGCGCTCGATCATCGGCCTCGGCACCCGCTCGCCCGGCACGATGGCGCTCACCCCCACCCGCCACGCCGCGATCGGCGGGCGCAGGCCAGCCGGCGCCAGTCCAGAAACTCCCTCCGTTTCCGGCGCGAGACGCTGCTGCAGGGCCTCGGCAAAGGCCCGCGCCGCCGGCACATCAAGCCGGGGCAGCACGATCCACAGCTCGTCGGGGCCGGGCCGGCCGAGGAGGTGCGAGGGCAGCGCCTCCAGCGCTTCCAGGGCGTTGATCACCGCCCGCGCCCGCAGCTCGAAGCCGCCCTCACCGGCCAGCGGAATCCGCAGCAGGGCGATCGCCTCGCCCGCGTCGCGGCAGCGCTCGAAGGCGGTGCGCAGATCGCGCTGCAGCGCATCGGCGTTGAGGACCTCGAGCACCGGATCGAGATCGGCCCGGATCGCCGCGTCACGATCCGAGAGGGTGACGCCGGCCACGCGCCGCGCGGCCGCCACCAGCGCCCCGGCGCGTGACAGCTCGTCGGCATCGAAACCGCGCTCGCGGCGCTCGATGAACACCGCCTTCCAACCCGAGTCGCTCAGCAGATAGGGAACGATCGCCACCTGACTGGCACCGCCCTCGCCACCCGGCAGGGCCAGCTGCTGCGGCGCACCGAGGCGCAGCAGCGAGCGCAGCATCCGCGCCCGATCGCGCATCAGCGCCGCGAACACCGGCTGTCGTCCGCTGGGCTCGGCGAGGACATGATCGTCCCCGTGCAGGGTCGATGCGCCCACGGCCACGGCATCGGCGTCGAGCAGCGGCTTCAGCGCATCGATGAGCCGACGCGACACCACCCAGTCGGCCTCGTCGGCGCCGCCGTGGCGCAGGGCGGTGCTGATGGCGGCCACCATCCGCGCCTCGGCTTCGGCCCAGCGCGCCGAGGGGCTCGGCTCCGCTGCCGGCATCGGCAGGCGCCGCGCGTCCACCGGCAGACCGCGCAACCACGGCAGCAGCACCAGCGAAAGCAGCAGCACCGCCATCAGCAACTGGTAGCCGTACAGCGCGAGGGCCGAGGGCGGCACAGCGCCGCTGGCGGCGAACGCGCGCACCGCCAACGCCGCGATCAGCAGGATCATCAGCACGATGGGCAGCGAGCGCAGGCGCCGCCGATCGAGGGCGAACGCCACCAGCACCAGCAGCCAGGCCTGCGACCAGATGAACTCCGCCACCCGGCGCAGCAGGTCGGTGTGCTCGGCGGGCACGTACAGGCCGAACAGCGCCAGCACCACCAGGGCGAGGCCGATGCGCTGGTACCACAGCGCCAGCGTGCCGGAGTTGGCCTTCAGGCCGGACTGCTCGCGGGCGACCAGCAGCAGCACACCCGCCAGCAGCACGGTGGCGGCGAACACCACACCGCCGCCCAGCCACGGATCGACCAGCGCGCGCAGCAGCGGCGGCAGATGATCGTTGATCAGGGCGATGGTGAGGCCGGCGAGCAGGGTTGCCGCCGCCAGCGTCGCGCCACCGCCGCCGGCGCGCCGGATCGCCGGCGCAACGCCGAGCAGCAGGGCCGCCAGCAGTGCGCCGTAGACCAGTGCGAACAGCCGCTGCGCAGCCGCCTCGCGCTCGGCCAGCACCGCGCCGTCGATCAATTGCGGCCGAAGATCGGCATCGACATGACCCTCGACACGCACATAGGCGCGAACATCGCCCGCGATCCCCGACGGCAGCGCCATCACAAACCCGTCCGGCCAGCGCGCGTCCCAACTGCCGAGGCGGAAGAAACGGCTCTCGGCGACCTCGTGCTCAGGCGCATCGGGCAGCAGCACCGCCACGCGGTCGACCGGCGCGCGCTCAAGACGCACGTACCAGCGTCGCTCGCCGGCATCGTCCGGCAGCCGCGCCGACAGCCGCAACCACACCACGCGACCGGGGCGCGGGCTGCCCAGCACCGCACCATCGAGCGCCGGGAAGAAGCCGGGCTGGTAGCGCCCGATGAGGATGTCGCCAAGCGACACCGACGACGGCGCCGCGGTGGACGCCACCTCGACCGGCACACTGCTGCGCGCAAGGTCGACGCGGGTCGCCGGCGCGACCGCAACAGCGGCCAGCAGCAGGAGGGCGATGGCCGCGAGGGCGATGGTGGTGAGGCGCATGGGGGGCTCCGGGCCGCCATCCTGGCGGCATCGGGACTGTA
>DMHI01000101.1:4852-9055 GCA_003449515.1 Lysobacteraceae bacterium
GGCGCTGCGGGCGCTGCCCTGCGGGCGCGGCGGGCGCTGCGCGGCGGGCGCTGTCGGCACCGTGCGAGGTAAACTCCGCGCCCTGCAACGCATCCGCTGACGGCGACATGAGCGATACCTCCACCCCGGCCGCGGGCGACGCCGCCCCGGCGCGCACCGACTTCATCCGCAACATCGTCCGCGACGACCTCGCCAGCGGAAAGCACGCGCACATCAACACCCGCTTCCCGCCCGAGCCGAACGGCTACCTGCACCTCGGGCACGCGAAGTCGATCTGCCTGAACTTCGGCATCGCGGCGGAGTTTGGCGGGCACTGCAACCTGCGCTTCGACGACACCAATCCCGAGAAAGAGGACATCGAATACGTCGAGGCGATCAAGGCCGACGTGCGCTGGCTCGGCTTCGAGTGGCATGAGCTGCGCCACGCTTCGGATTACTTCGAGGTGCTCTACCGCGCCGCCGAGCAGCTGATCATCGACGGCCACGCCTTCGTCTGCGATTTGAGTGCGGAAGAAGTGCGGCAGTACCGCGGCAGCCTCACCGAGCCCGGACGCGAGTCGCCGTTCCGCAATCGCAGCGTCGAGGAGAACCTGGACCTCTTCCGCCGCATGCGCGCCGGCGAGTTCGCCGACGGCGCGCGCACGCTGCGCGCGAAGATCGACATGGCCTCGGGCAACATCAACCTGCGCGACCCGGCGCTGTACCGCATCAAGAAGCTGAGCCACCAGGCCACGGGCGACGCCTGGCCGATCTATCCGATGTACGACTACGCGCATGCGTTGTCGGACGCCATCGAGGGCATCACCCACTCGCTGTGCACGCTGGAGTTCGAGGACCACCGCCCGCTCTACGACTGGGCCGTCGACCACGTCCGCCTGCACGAGCGCCCCGAGCTGCTGGAATCCCTCACCGGCGCGGGCGTGCCGAACGAGGCCGCCAAGCCGCGGCAGATCGAGTTCTCGCGGCTCAACATCAACTACACGGTGATGAGCAAGCGCAAGCTGCTCGGCCTCGTGAACGAACAGCTGGTCGCCGGCTGGGACGACCCGCGCATGCCGACCCTGCAGGGCATCCGCCGCCGCGGCGTGCCGCCCGAAGCCCTGCACCTGCTGGCCGAGCGCGTGGGCATCTCGAAGCAGAACTCGACCATCGACTTCTCGGTGTTCGAGGGCTGCATCCGCGACGTGCTCGACGCCAAGGCCGAGCGCCGGATGGCGGTGATCGATCCGCTCAAAGTCACGATCAGCAACCTCGACGCCGGCCACCGCGAAACCCTGCGCTTCGCCAACCACCCGAAGGACGAGGCCAAGGGCCAGCGCGACGTGCCGTTCTCCAACGCGCTGTGGATCGAACGCGAGGACTTCATGGAGACGCCGGTGAAGGGCTTCCACCGTCTCGTGCCCGGCGGCGAAGTGCGCCTGCGCGGCGCCGGCATCCTGCGCTGCGACGAGGTCATCAAGAACGGCGATGCGGTGGTCGAACTGCGCTGCACGCTCGACCCGGAGAGCCGCCCGGGCATGGAGGGTGCCAACCGCAAGGTCAAGGGCACCATCCACTGGGTCTGCGCGGCATCGGGTATCGAGGCGAAAATCAGGCTCTACGACCGCCTGTTCGCGGTCGAGAACCCGGATGACGACGAAGGCGGCAAGACCTACCGCGACCACCTGAACCCGGACTCGATCCGCGTGGTGACGGGCTATGTCGAACCCGCCGCCGCGGCGCTGACCAACGAGACCGCCGTGCAGTTCGAGCGCCTCGGCTACTTCGTCACTGATCGCTACGAACACACAGCGGCCAAACCGGTGTTCAATCGCACCGTCACCCTGCGCGACAGTTGGACGGCCAAGCCCGGCTGATCCGCGAACCCCGCCGATCCGTAAACCCGAACGGAGCCCGCCATGCGCCTCGCCCCCGCCCCATCATCGATGCCGACGCTCGCCGCACTGCGCGGCGTTGCCATCGCCCTGCTGCTGGCACTGCCGCTCGCCGGCTGCGCGGTGAACACCGCCGGCAGCAATCCGGCCTCAGCTCCCGCCCCCGCCACCGACGTGCCCGGCACCGTCGACTTCTCCTGCCGTACCGACGCCGACTGCGCCATCAAGGACATCGGCAGCTGCTGCGGCTACTACCCGGCCTGCGTCAATGCCGACAGCCCCACCTTTCCCGAGCAGGTGCAGGCCGAGTGCGCGAAGAACGACATGATGTCGGTCTGCGGCTTCCCCGACATCGCCGGCTGCCAGTGTGTCGACGGCCGCTGCGCGGCACTCGGCGCCGGCGAAGGCCCGCTGCGCTGATGCTCCACGCGCAGGTGCACCTGACGCTGCCGGCCTGGGTGCACGAGGCCGTCGACACGGCCGCCGACTACCGCGACGACGACGCCAAGATGGCGCTGGCGATCACGCTCTCGGCGCTGAACGTGCAGCACGGCAGCGGCGGCCCGTTCGGTGCCGCGGTATTCTCGCCGGAAGGGCGGCTGATCGGCGTCGGCGTCAATCGCGTGGTGCCGCACAGCACCTCGATCGCGCACGCCGAGATGATGGCTTTCGCCACCTCGCAACAACGTGTGCAGCAGTTCCGGCTGAATGCCGAACGCGGCCCGATCACGCTGGCCACGTCCTCGCAGCCCTGCTGCATGTGCTACGGCGCCAGCGTCTGGGCCGGCATCGATCGCCTCTTGATCGGCGCACGCGCCGACGATGTCGAGCGGCTGGCCGGCTTCGACGAAGGCCCGCTGCCCGCGGATTGGCAAGGCGAGCTGCAAAAGCGCGGCATCGAGGTCATCACCGACCTGCGCCGCGACGAGGCCTGTACCGTGCTCGCCGGGTACGGTCGCAGCGGCAGGCTCTACTGAGCGCCGCCTTGAGCCACGCTGCCACCACCAAGGCTTCGCCGGCCCTGCTCGCCTACTGCCGGCCCGGCTTCGAGCCCGAGCTGGCCGCGGAACTCGGCGCGCGCGCTGCCGAGTGCGAGCACTGGGGCCACGCGGCGACCGAGCGCAACAGCGGCGTCGTGCACTACGTGTGCGAATCAGCGGCGCTGCTCGAGCGCCAGCTGCCGTTCAACGACCTGATCTTCGCGCGGCAGAAGCTGCTGGGCTTCGCCGCGCTCGACGGGCTCGACCCGAAGGACCGCATCACGCCGCTGCTGGCCGCCCTCGAAGCCGGGCGCGATGCGCTTGCGGATGCCTCACTCGGCAGTGCGTCGAGCGCGCTGCGCTTCGGCGATCTCATCGTCGAGCACAGCGACAGCGACGCCGGCCGCGAGCTCGCCGGCCTCGCCCGCGGCTTCGGCAATGCGCTGCGCCCGGCGCTGCGCCAGCCGGGCTGGCTCGCCGACAAGCCCGACGCGCGCAAGCCGCGCCTGCACGTGCTGCTGCACTCGGGCACGCGGATGGATCTGGCGATGTCGCGCGTCGAGGACAGCAGCCCGTGGCCCGGCGGTATCCCGCGCCTGCGCCAGCCGCCCAACGCGCCGAGCCGCAGCGCCGCCAAGCTCGACGAGGCGATCCACACGCTGCTGACCGACGACGAGCGCGCGCAGCTGCTGCGCGAGGGCCTGCGCGCTGCTGACCTCGGCGCGGCGCCCGGCGGCTGGACCTGGGTGCTGGTGCGCGCCGGCCTGCGCGTCACCGCCGTCGACAACGGCCCGCTGAAGGAGCCCGTCGCCGGTCACCCGCAGGTCGAGCACCTGCGCGCCGACGGCTTCCGCTGGCAGCCGGCGCGACCGCTGGACTGGATGGTCTGCGACATGGTGGAGCAGCCGCGTCGGGTCGCCGAACGCATGGCCGAATGGTTCCGCGAAGGCTGGTGCCGCAGCGCGATCTTCAACCTCAAGCTGCCGATGAAGAAACGCTGGGACGAGACCGTGCTGTGCCTCGACCTGTTCCGCGCACAGGCCGGCGAGTTGAAGGCGCTGCGCGCCCGCCAGCTCTACCACGACCGCGAAGAGATCACCGTCTTCGCGCGGCGCTGAGCCACGCGATGATCCGGAATGACGCGCGGCGCTACACCGCGCTTGCGCCGCCGGTGCCGACGAACCGCAGTGCTCAGGCCAGGCCGGCGGCAGCGCGCCAGAGCCGGCGTTTGATCGGCTGCAGGTCGGCGATACCGAGGGCCGCGGCACGCAGCGCCATCGACAGCGGTTCGCTGCTGGCGTAGACGCGATGGATGGCTTCGAACGCATGCGCGGCCAGCGCGTTCTCGC
>DMHI01000113.1:0-1272 GCA_003449515.1 Lysobacteraceae bacterium
GTGGACGCCGATTGCGTGAGCCGCAGCCATGCGGTGATCGAGTTCCAGCGCGGGCATTACGTGCTTACCGATCGATCCACCAACGGCAGCTTCCTGCGCATCGAGGGTGACGACGAACTGCGTCTGCACCGCGATGAGACCAAGCTGCGGCGCTCCGGGGTGATCAGCCTCGGGCGCACGTCGGCGCAGAACGCCGACCGCTTGATTTTTTTCCGCTGCCCCTGAGCGCGCCTCAGTTGACCGGCGGCGTGGCCGGAGCGGGCGCGGCTGTGGCCGGGGGGGTGGCGGCGGCGGCCCGCGCCGGCGGGGTGTAGCCGAAGGAGTTCACCAGCAGGCGCTCGAGCCCGGCATAGGCCGCGACATCGACCTCGACGAAGCGTTCGGTGCGCAGCTCGTTCATCACGGCGAAGGCCTCCGGATCCTCGTGCAGGGCCCGCATCGCCTCGGCGATCGTCCGACGGACCTCCTGCGGCAGTTGCGGCGAGGCACTGAGGACGCGACCCGGCACAGTGCGGCTGCGCCAGACTTCGGTGAGGGCCGGATTTTCCGAGGCGAGGTAGGCCGGCAGCAGGGTGGCCTCCACATCGCCGGCGAAGACCAGGTCGGGTCCGTCGGACCATTTGCTGCTGATCGGGCGCATTTCCGGTTGTGCGAGCGGATTGCGGAACTCGTCGAAGACCAGCACATCGCCGAGGTTTGGCGCGCCAAGGCTGGCGACCGTCCGGCCGACGATGCCGTCGCGCCCTTCGGCGGCGATCGCGGGATCGGCCACGGCGATGGCATAGGCCGAGTCCTCTTGGGTGCGGACCAGGGCGACGAAGCCGCTGCGCTGACGCCGGTAGTCGAAGAAATGACCTTCCTCGAAGACCAGCTCCGCCGGCGCTCCGGCGCGCAGATCGCGCCAGTGCTGGTTGAAGCCGGTCGCGGCGCGCACGTTGAAGCGATGGCCCGTGCGGCGTTCGAGGTAGGACAGCAGCGGTCCGTAGACCTCGCGGAGCTGTGCCGCGGGGAAGGTGGGTTCGACGGTGAGCGTGTATTCCGCGGCCGCCGCCTGACCAGCGCCGGTGAAGGCCATCAGGGCCACGAGAGCAGCGCGCCGCGCGCCGCGGTGGAAGATCGACATGGGGTGCAGTCTCCTCGAATCGGTTGCCAAAAGCCGCAGCACGGCGACCCGTTGCGCGCCGCTCCCGAGTCTAGAGCTTTTCCTCAGCGCGGTCGCGCCAGGCCTCCGAGCGGCGCTGATGCTCGCGCCTCACCGCCACCGCCACCGAC
>DMHI01000113.1:1630-4348 GCA_003449515.1 Lysobacteraceae bacterium
CCGACCGGGCCGGCGGTCTCGAGCGCCAGTACCGCCAGGGCACCGCGGCCCTCGCCGGTGGCGGCCACCACCTCGCCGATCACGCGCCCGTCGGGGCTGTGCACGGGTTGCGCCGACGCCAGTGCGGCGCCCTCCAGCCACCAGGCCTGCCGCTTCGCCTGGCCGATGAAATGCGTGCGGGCAACGATCTCCTGCCCGGGGTAGCAGCCCTTGCGCACGCTGAACGCCTTCAGCCGATCCAGCGAGAGCATGTGCGGGGTGAAGGCCAGTTCGCCGGTCGTTTTCGCGCGCGGAAGGCCGTGGCGCAGGTCCTCGGCACGCCAGCGCGCGGTGGCGGCGGCATCCTCCGCGAGCTCGGCGCGGGAGCGGTTGGCCCCGCCGTGGGCGCTGATCCACCCGATCCGGCTGCCGCCATCGCCGCTGCAATCGAGGCCCAGCGAACCCTGCGGGCCATGGCGCAAGGCATCGGGCTCGGCGTTGATCGCCCACGCGGCATCGCCGTCGAAGGCCGCGTGCACGGCAAGCTCCGGTGCGGGCGCCACGCGCACGCGACGCCGCAGCACGAAGCGCCCGAGTGCCGCGCAGAAGGCGTCGGCAGGCTGGTCGAGCAGGAGCAGCAGCAGGTCGCCGGGCGCCGGGCGGGCGAGGGCGAACAATGCCTGCACGCGGCCTTTCGCGCTGAGCCAGCCGCTCCAGTGCCAATGCCCCACCGGAAGGCCCGACACGTCGCTCATGAATTGCGACTGCGCGAACGCCTCGGCCTCCGGGCCGGTGATGCGGACGACGGCGATATCGGTGATGCGCGGGAGGCGACCCGGGTCGGCGCCAGCATCGCCAGCAGTGTCGTGGCCGGGCTCGGGGATGGAGGATTCGCTGATTTTCACGGCGCGTGGCTTGAACGTCGGAGAACGGGTGCTTAACATCCGCAGATGCATCCGCAGCCGCACATTCTAGGCGAGGCGCCCGGCCCGGAGGCCTTGCCGGAAGCACCCGACGCGGTCGCCGCGGCCGGCACCGTATCCAGCGTGGCGAGGCCGCCGGAGATCGGTGGGCGCGAAGGCCCGGAACCCACGCGTTACGGCGACTGGGAAAAGAGCGGCCGCTGCATCGACTTCTGACCGCAGGACGCGGTTCCCCATCCGACACCCGAGACCCAGCGCAGCCCATGGCCACGCAGCAACGACCCCTGTCACCGCATCTGCAGATCTACGCCAAGCAGATCACTTCCTCGATGTCGATCCTGCATCGCATCACCGGCGTCGTGAACGCTCTGGGCGTGCTGGCGCTGGCGTGGTGGCTGGTGGCGCTGGCGGCGGGCGGCGAAACCTACGCCTGCTTCGTGGCCGCGGCCGATTCGTTGCCGGGCCGCATCGCCCTGTTCGGCTTCGGCGCCACGCTGGTCTACCATCTGCTCAACGGCGTGCGGCACCTGTTCTGGGATGCCGGCTTCGGCTTCGAAATCCCCGCCGTGTACCGCTCGGGATATGCCGTGATCGCGCTGGCTGTCGTGCTCACCGGCCTGCTCTGGTACGTGGCCTTCAGCATCGGAGGTGGCGCATGAGCCGGCTCCGTCACCCCTGGGCCGTGGCCCGCGGCTTGGGCAGCGCGAAGGAAGGCGTGGCCCACTGGTGGGCGCAGCGCGTTTCGGCCATCGCCCTGCTGTTCCTCGTGCCGTGGTTCATCGTCACCGCCGTGTCGTTGATCGGCCTCGACCACGCCAACGCCCGCGCCTACCTCGCGCAGCCGCTGAACGCGACGCTGATGCTGGCCTTCGTGCTCGCCGTCTGCTGGCACGCGCGCCTCGGTCTGCAGGTGGTGATCGAGGACTACATCCGCAGGCCTTGGCTGGAAGTGGCGCTGCAGCTTGTCGTGAAGTTCGCCTACGCGCTCGCCGCCCTCGCTTCCGTCGTGGCCATCGGCCGCATCGCTTTCACTGCCTGATACCGCCATGACGACCATCGCGAACACCGCGTACAAGATCACCGAGCACCAGTACGACATGATCGTGGTGGGTGCCGGCGGCGCGGGCCTGCGCGCCACCTTCGGCCTCGCCGCCAAGGGCCTGCAGACCGCCTGCATCACCAAGGTCTTCCCGACGCGCTCGCACACCGTGGCGGCGCAGGGCGGCATTTCCGCCGCGCTGGCCAACATGGGCGAGGACGACTGGCGCTACCACTTCTTCGACACCGTGAAGGGGTCGGACTGGCTGGGCGACCAGGACGCCATCGAGTACATGTGCCGCGAGGCCATCCCGGCCATCATCGAGCTCGAGCACTACGGCGTGCCGTTCTCGCGCACCGAGGAAGGCAAGATCTACCAGCGCCCCTTCGGCGGCATGACCACGCGTTACGGCGAGGGCCCGCCGGCGCAGCGCACCTGCGCCGCCGCCGACCGCACCGGCCACGCCATCCTGCACACGCTGTACCAGCAGTCGCTGGCGCATGACGCGCGCTTCTTCATCGAGTACTTCGCCCTCGACCTGATCATGGACGAGGAGGGCGTCTGCCGCGGCGTCATCGCGCTGGACATGGCCGAAGGCACGATCCACGTGTTCCGCGCCCACGGCGTGGTGCTGGCGACGGGCGGCTACGGACGCGCCTACTTCTCGGCCACGTCGGCGCACACCTGCACCGGCGACGGCGGCGGCATGGTGCTGCGCGCCGGCCTGCCGCTGCAGGACATGGAGTTCGTGCAGTTCCACCCGACCGGCATCTACGG